>DGOT01000051.1 GCA_002389465.1 Bacteroidales bacterium UBA4459
ATGACGAAATGCTGAAAGAAATAGCTCATGTAATCCAGATGTGTATTCATGGATTTAAAAACGGCAAAAGACTGTACCTGTGCGGCAACGGAGGCAGTGCGGCAGACGCACAACATATTGCCGCCGAATTGTCGGGCAGGTTTAATTATGACCGGAAACCTCTTCCTGCCGAAGCATTGCATGTGAACACCTCGTTCCTTACAGCCGTAGCCAACGACTATGGCTACGATCAGGTATATGCCCGGATGATCGAGGCAATAGGAGAACCCGGCGACCTGCTGATTGCTATCAGCACTTCAGGTAACTCGGAAAACGTGGTAAACGCAGTAGAAACAGCCGTTCACAAGCAAATACATACTATTGCGCTCACAGGAAAATCCGGAGGAATTTTAGCCGACATTGCCGATAAATGTATCAGGGTTCCTTCGGAGAATGTAGCCCGTATCCAGGAAGCACACATCCTGATCGGCCACATTCTGTGTGAAGAAATTGAAAAAGCCATGTTCCCAAGGTAGCCATATGCCTGACCTGCTATATAAGATCGACATTAACTGGACTTTGTTCCTTGACCGGGATGGGGTGATCAACAAGCGCCCACCCGGCAATTACATCAAAAAGTGGAAAGATTTCAAGTTTTTACCGGGTGTTCTGGATGCGTTGAAAATACTGTCCGAAAAATTCCCTCGTATCATTGTGATTACCAACCAGCAGGGGATAGGCAAGGGACTGATGACTGAAAAGGATGTACACGAGATTCACATAAAAATGCAACAGCTTGTTTCGGATCACGGCGGCCGGATTGATGTTGTTTATTACTGCCCTGACCTGGCAACAGACGCAGACAACTGCCGAAAACCATGCACTTTTATGGCTGAACAAGCCAAAAAAGATTTTCCGAAGATTGACTTTTCAAAAAGCATCATGGCCGGTGATACGGTATCGGATATGGAGTTTGGCCGAAAGGCAGGGATGAAGACGGTTTACATTGATACGAACGAAGAGCCCTTGGCACAGGGTGTAGCAAATGCCACTTTCCCTGATTTACTTTCTTTTGCCCGGGCAATTTAAACGGTACCCTGCTTCAGGCGTCCCGCCTGAAAGAACCCGAACAAAATTATATTCCATTCTTTCCCTCGCTGGTGGCTCACCAACGAATCTGCTGTTGGTGCTGACATCAACCTTAGCGAATAAAATGCAAAATATCGAATAAGAAATAAGGAATGTAAAATGATAATAGAACCTGAAATTAATTCGATATTTCTTATTCCTTATTCTTCAGTTTCTTACACAAATTCACCCTCGGCGCAGTCTCCTGACTGCGCCGTCGGGAATAACAATCTCTGGATTGTTAATAATATTTCATCACTTTTCACCAAAAAAGGCTATAAAAGCAAACTGACTTTTTACATTTGTCGTAAACTTAATTGCAACGTATGTCGCCCGGACTGATTTTCGGAACTTTTTTGGCTTATACTTTGGTCATCTTCGCCATCTCATGGATTACATCGAGAAAAGCTGATAACCAGAGTTTTTTTATCGGTAACCGGAAGTCGCCATGGTTTGTTGTAGCATACGGCATGATCGGAGCATCTCTGTCGGGGGTTACCTTTATTTCTATTCCAGGCTGGGTAGGCACTACCCACTTTACCTATTTTGTCATTGTACTGGGTTATGTGGTTGGATACGCCGTTATCAGCACCGTGCTTTTACCCGTATACTATAAATTGAACCTGACTTCCATTTACGCATACCTTAACAAACGTTTTGGCAACCGCGCCTACAAAACAGGCTCTGTATTTTTCCTCATCTCACGGATCATCGGCGCTTCTTTTCGTATGTATCTTGTTGTAAGCGTGCTACAGGTATTCGTGTTCGACTATTTTCATATTCCTTTCTGGGTAACTGTCGTATTCTTTATCATCCTCATTCAGTTGTATACTATGAAAGGCGGTATCAAAACCATTGTATGGACCGATACATTGCAGACAACTTTTATGCTGGCCTCTGTTATGGTCACCATAGGATTAATTCTCAGTCAAATGGATGTCAGTTTAACGGTGATGATCAAAGAAGTATGGAAGAGCGATTTGTCGACCATCTTGGTTACCGATGCCAACAGCAAGCAAAACTTTATTAAGCTGTTCCTGAGTGGGATGTTCATCACCATTGTGATGACCGGCCTCGATCAGGACATGATGCAGAAGAACCTAAGCTGTAAGAACCTGAAGGATGCCCGGAAGAACATGACAACACTCAGTCTTATCCTCGTCCCGGTAAACCTCGTTTTTCTTTTTCTGGGCGCCGTGTTGTACATTTATGCTGCTCAGTACAACCTGCAACTTCCTGAACAATCGGATCACCTGTTTCCGCTCATCGCTTTTAAACATATAGGTATAGTTGCAGGCATCGTGTTTATTATCGGCCTGATATCCGCTGCCTACTCCAGTGCCGACAGTGCGCTTACTGCACTTACCACTTCATTCAGTATCGACATAATGGAGTACGATAAAAAATATGGCGCTAATGAAAACTTGTTGAAAAAAAAGCGGCAAACCATCCATCTAATGATGGCCCTAATCATTATTTTTGTGATTATATTATTTGGCCTGATTAATAACCAGGCTGTTATTGCTCAACTATTTACATTAGCCGGCTATACGTACGGTCCGCTGCTGGGTTTATATGCTTTTGGGTTGTTTACAAAAATTGAAGTAAAAGACAGTTACATCCCGATTGTTGCTCTGGTAGCCCCCGTATTATCGTGGCTGATCAGCCATTATTCAATTCAGATGTTCCATGGCTACGAAATAGGTTTTGAGCTGCTGATTATTAATGGACTATTCACGTTTATAGGATTATTACTTATAAGAAAACAACATAAAACTGTATAATTATGCCCAATTTAAGATTCATCGCACTGGAACAAACCTTGCACAGACCGGTAGAGAAAGTCCGGTATCCTTCCAACAAAGCATCCGATTATTTCGGGTCAATGGTGTTTAACCAGACCGTCATGCGTGAGTACCTGACGGAAGAAGCACACGACTCATTGCAAAAAGCCATTAAAGAAGGCGTGCGGATCGAGCGTAAGGTTACAGATCAGATCGCTTCGGCCATGAAGGCGTGGGCCATGGGCAAAGGTGTTACGCACTACACCCATTGGTTTCATCCTTTGACAGGTGCTACAGCCGAAAAACATGATGCTTTTATCAACCCGCTGGAGGGTGGTCGGGCCGTTGAAGAATTCATGGGAGATGCTCTCATCCAGCAGGAACCCGATGCTTCTAGTTTTCCCAGCGGCGGTATCCGGAATACGTTTGAGGCGAGAGGTTATACAGCATGGGATCCGACATCGCCGGCATTTATTCTGGAAAATACACTGTGTATTCCCACAATTTTTGTTGCCTATACAGGCGAGTCGTTAGATTACAAAACCCCCTTACTAAAATCGATGAAAGCTTTGGACGACATAGCTGTCGACATAGTGCGCTACTTTAACAAAAATGTACAAAAAGTATATCCGACCCTTGGATGGGAACAGGAATATTTCCTTGTGGACACGGCACTTTTCTCTGCCCGACCCGACCTAGTCCTTACGGGAAAAACAGTATTTGGCCATTCATCAGCAAAAGACCAGCAACTATCTGATCATTATTTCGGCACAATCCACAGCAGGGCGCTGGCCTTTATGCAGGAACTTGAGATAGAGGCACACAAACTGGGCATACCATTAAAAACAAGGCACAACGAAGTAGCACCCAGCCAATTTGAGTGTGCACCGGTTTTTGAGGAAGTCAATATTGCCGTCGATCACAACCAGTTACTGATGCATCTTCTGGACAAAGTAGCCCGCAATCATAACTTTAAGGTGCTGCTGCATGAAAAGCCTTATGCCGGAGTGAACGGTTCCGGAAAACACAACAACTGGTCGCTTGCTACCAATACCGGAATCAACCTGTTGTCACCCGGAAAGACAGCGAAAGAGAATTTTCGGTTTATTACTTTCCTGGTAAATATACTCAAAGCAGTACATGATCATGAAGAACTGTTACGGGCCAGTATTGCATCAGCAGGAAACGATATGAGGCTGGGAGCTAACGAAGCTCCCCCGGCTATTATCTCTGTATTTATCGGCGAGCAGATAACCCGAACCTTACATGAGATCGAAAAGATGCCATCGGTAAGGGAATTGAACAACAACCAGAAAAAAGACGTGCCGCTGAATATTCCGAAGATTCCGGAAATTCTATTCGACAATACAGATAGAAACCGTACGTCACCCTTTGCTTTTACAGGTAACAAATTTGAATTCAGGGCAGTGGGCTCCAGTGCCAACACAGCCAAGCCTATGTTCGTATTAAACACCATCATGGCCGACCAATTAATAAAATTTAAAGCCGATGTGGAAAAAATGACAGAAAAGGGAATGGAGCAGGATGATGCTATTTTCAGCATCGTCAAAAAATACATTAAAGAATCGAGGACCATTAGGTTTGAAGGCAACTCGTATAGCGAAGAGTGGGTGAAAGAAGCCGAAAAGAGAGGCCTTTCAAACCATGGGTCAACACCTGAAGCTCTGGGTGCCTTCATTTCGAAAAAAACCATTGACTTGTTTAAACGTAACCAGGTGATGAGCAAAAAAGAACTTACCTCGCGTTACGAAATGAAACTGGAGAAATACATCAAAAAGGTTCAGATTGAAGCGCGGGTGATGGGCGATCTGGCTATTAATCATATTTTACCTACTGCCATTCTTTACCAAAACAGGCTGATAGAGAATACACGGGGATTGAAAGAGGTGATCGATTCGAAATCATTTGTGAAACTGGCCAAGAACCAGACTAATTCCATTAAATTCATTTCCGATCATATTTCAGCCATTAAAGAAAATGTGGAAAATATGATCGAAGCACGCAAACAGGCCAACAAAATTGAGAACGCTTACGAGAAAGCCATTGCCTACCGCGATGAGGTGATGGTTTACTTCGATAGAATCCGTTACCATGTGGACAAACTGGAGTTTATGATTGATGACGAGCTGTGGCCCCTGCCTAAATACAGGGAACTTCTATTTATCAGGTAATTGTACATAATTTACTATTTCGTACATTTGAAGCATTAAACAACATAAGCTATGTCCGTAAAATCATTATCCGCATTCCTGTTCTTTCTTTTATTTATACCTTTCCTATCCAACAGCCAGTACGTTGTTAAGAAAGTTGCCGGAAATGCTACCAATACAGCACAGGACGGTTTTTATTATGCCTTGCCACAAACAGTTCTTAAGATCGGGTTGACTGTTGAACAAATAAAAAAAATACCGGGTCCACTGGCTGACTATGCAACGAATTACCTCGGCGTAAATGATTATATCAGATACAGCGGAAATTCGGTTCAGTTGATCAATGCCGAAATTACGCCACTGTACGAAGCCGACCCCGAACAGTATTATTACGTTCAGTTTCCTGCCGAGAAGTCGAAAGATGAGAAAGCAACGTCTATTCTGCTGACAGAACAGGGCACGTTGTTGGGATTTGGCATGGAAGGCAATGCACAACTTGAAACAAAAACAGATATTGAGCAAACCTTTATTTTAATGGAGGGGGACGAGGACTTTTCGTACTTCGCTGACTATAATCGCATGAAAAAGATTGATACAATCGTCAGAAAAATTTCTATCGATACGGTTACGATAAACAGGTTTCTGTTCAAGTCTTCATGGGTGGATAAAAGCAGCGAAGAAAGAGCCAACGAAGCAGCCCGCCGGATTTCAGAAATCAGAGAAGCCCGGTTTCACCTGATATCAGGATACCAGGAGGTAAACTACGGTGAAAGCATTAAGTACATGGACAAACAGTTGGAGGAACTGGAGCAGAAATATCTGGAACTATTTCTGGGAAAAGAGGTGAAGACCTCACGCCAGGTAACGGTTTATTATGTGCCGCAGAAAGAGAAACTCAGAGATGTCATTTATACTGATCCGGACGGCAATTCCATTGAAATTATTCTGCAACCGGGCGATTCCTCGGTAGGGTTACCGGAAACTCCCCTGGAGAAACAGGATAATATTTACTACAGAGTGCCTCAAACAACTGTTGTTCATATAATTCAGAAAGGAACTACGTATTATACATCAAATATACCAGTATGTCAGTTCGGGGTTTTGGCTACTGCCCCCCTGAACCGTACACGGTTGTTGTTTGACGAACAGACGGGAAATTTGAAAAATATAATCAGAGAATAAAACCAGCAGATATGGATTTTTTTGAAAAACAATTTTATCATAATTCGTTAGGAGACTGGGGGATTGCCCTGCTGATCATTATTGGTGTTGTCATTGCCACAAAACTGGTCATCTGGTTCATCAAAAATGTGTTAAAGAAACTGTCCGCCAAAACCGAAACCCGGCTGGATGACCTGCTGGTGGAAATGCTGGAAGAGCCCATTATTTACATTTTTGCTTTAGGTGGCATTTGGTTCGCATTAAAAAGACTTGTTTTTCCACCCGATATTACTGACTATATCGACAAAGGGTTTTGGTTTGTGGTAATTCTCGCTGCCACCTGGTTCATTGCCCGCCTGCTGATTGCCCTTATTGACGAATATCTGGCCCCGGTCATTGAAAAAAGCGACAGCGATCTGGATGACCAACTTCTACCGATAGCCCGGAAGGTGATTAAATACACCATCTGGACACTGGGGATACTGATTGCGTTGAGCAATGTAGGGTTTAACGTTGGTGCCATACTGGCCGGACTTGGGATTGGCGGTCTGGCCCTGGCTATGGCTGCCAAAGATACAGTAGCAAATATATTCGGAGGCGTCACTATTTTTACCGATAAACCTTTTATATTAGGCGACAGGGTGAAGATCGGTAGTTACGATGGTATTGTGCAGGAAGTGGGCATTCGCAGCACACGCATCAAAACACTTTCAGGCACCATGCTCACCGTCCCGAACATGAAATTTACGGATGGTATTATTGAAAACATAAGCATGGAGCCATCGAGGAAAGTTACGCTAAATCTCGGGCTGACTTACGACACACCGGAAAACAAGATCCAGCTGGCTATCGACATCCTGAAGGATATTATTGCCAATACAAAGGGAACGGAGGAAAACGTGCTGGTTTCATTTAATTCGTTCGGTGATTTTTCACTCGGGATTTTATTCATTTACTACATCACCAAAGGAGCGGATATCCTGCAAGTGCAGACGGATGTAAACATGCAAATTCTGAAAAGATTTAATGAAAACAAATTGAACTTTGCCTTCCCGACGCAGTCTATTTTAGCTCAAATAAGCAAGGAAGGCTAAAATTTATTAACTGTTTGCCTCAAAGCCACCAGCTTCTGTAGTAATCCGTCCAGTAAATCCATGGGCAACATATTAGCGCCGTCTGATTTGGCAACAGCAGGATTGGGATGTGTTTCGAGGAACAAACCGTCCACACCCGCGGCAATACCCGCTTTGGCGATGGTTTCAATAAGTTCCGGACGGCCTCCTGTAACGCCACCCGGCTGGTTGGGCTGCTGCAGTGAGTGGGTGCAATCGAGAATGACCGGAAACCCTGTTTTTTGCATCTCCGGAATGTTGCGGTAATCCACTACCAGGTCTCCATAACCGAACATATTGCCCCGCTCGGTCAGCAGGATGTTCTTGTTGCCCGTCGATAAAACTTTGTCCACGGCAAACTGCATGGAAGCACCCGACAGGAACTGTCCTTTTTTGATGTTCACGACTTTACCGGTTTTTCCGGCAGCCAGAAGTAAATCTGTCTGACGACACAGAAAGGCAGGAATTTGCAAAACATCAACGTATTTGGCAGCCAAAACCGCTTCTTCGACCGAATGGATGTCGGTCACCACCGGTACGTGCAAAGCAGCGCTCACAGACTTTAAGATTGCCAATGCTTTTTCATCACCGATACCTGTAAACGAGTCCAGTTTTGAGCGGTTGGCTTTCCGGTACGATGCCTTGAAAACGAAGGGTATCCGGTATTCATCGGATAAGGATTTGATGTGGTTGGCCACTTCAAAGGTGATCGCTTCGCTTTCCACCACACAGGGGCCGGCCAGTAGTAAAAAATTGCCTGAGTTGGTATAATTTAATTGAGGAATATCGATCATTAGATCAGTTGTTTTTTTCAAAAATAGTAAAACTACTCCATTTGCCAGTTATCCTCTGATTTTCTCTTTCCTGAAATTCACAAAATACACACCGATAAAGATCGAAACAGCCGCCAATACTTCCACATAAGTCAGCTTGTCTTTTCCTGCCGT
>DGOT01000166.1:0-2366 GCA_002389465.1 Bacteroidales bacterium UBA4459
TGTCTTTTTAGCCGTTGTTGTTTTCTTAGCTGTAGTAGCTTTTTTGGCAGTAGTTTTTTTGGCAGCAGGCTTCTTTTTCTCCTCGGTTACCGGTTCTTCAGCTTTTTCTGTAGTTTTCTTAGGCGCTTTTTTTACTGCTTCAACCTCAGACTTTCTGTCTTTTTTCTTCCTCTTTCTTCTTACCCCGTATGTACCTGCAATTATTTTACCTCTTTTTGTCTTTTTATCTCCTTTACCCATAACTGAATATTTTTGAAAATTTATTTGGCGTAAAGTTATCAAAAATACGGCATACTGCAAACGATTGTCTTACGAATTCAAGCTCCGGAAAAATTGTCGCTCCAGCGCATCACTTTTTTTTATCGATCTGCGCGACCATTCCAGTAAAATATCTGTTCTTTCATCTGAGTCTAGCTGCCAGCTTATTTCGGAATTTCGCAACCTGCTGGTGAGTGCATACAGGACAAGCGCTGCCGAAACAGAAATATTGAAGCTCTCCGTAAAGCCGTACATCGGTATTCTTAAATATTCATCAGCATGATCCATAGCTTCATCGGTGAGCCCGTTTAATTCAGTGCCGAAAACAAGAGCCACTTTTCCTTCCAATGGAATCGTTTCAGGTGTATAGGCGTTTTTATTTGGTGTAGTGGCGACAATACGGTAACCTCTTTTCCTGAGCTTATTGTAGGCGTTAAGTGTGTTATGTTCTTTCTGATTGTATTTAACCAGGTTGAGCCATTTGGACGACCCCAGAGCGACATCCGGATTTACATTGTACTCATTTCGGGTTTCGATGATATGAACATCCTGAACACCTGTAAGGTCGCATGTGCGCAATACTGCGCTGGCATTATGTGGTTGATAAATGTCTTCCAGAAGAATGGTGATGTGCCGCGTTCGTTGCTGAAGCACCTGTTTAAACAGTTTTTTCCGTTCAGGTGTGATAAACTCCTGAAAGAAATTTAATAGGGCTTTTTTCTGGTTTATATCCACTACTAAGGCTCTGTGTTTAGAAAATGTAACATTGCAAAATTAAAAATATACAGAAGGGTTTCATTATTAAGAAGAAAAATATACTTTTGCAACCTCAAATTAAATAGGTATGTCAAAGAAAAAAGATCAAGAAATTAAAGGTGATCAAAGGTTAGAAAATATTGAAGGTACTCTGTCAAGAACCGAACAGTTTATCGTTAATAATCAAAAATACATCAGTGTAGTTGTTGGCGTAGTTGTAGTTCTTATTCTTGTTTTCTTCGGTTTTCAGCGTTATTATTTGAAACCCAAAACGGTTGATGCCCAAGAGCAGATGTATATGGCACAAAAATATTTTGAGTCCGATTCGTTAGACAGGGCTTTGTATGGAGACGGCAACAGCTTGGGTTTTATTGATATTGCCGATGAATATTCGTTTACCAAACCGGGCAAGCTGGCTAATTATTATGCAGGGATATGTTTCCTTCAAAAAGGAGATTACAAAAAAGCAATCGATTACCTGGAAAGTTTCGATAGTGATGACCATATGATTGGCCCGATGGCAAAAGGTGCTATTGGCGATGCATACATGGAATTAGGAGACAGCGATAAAGCGGTTACTTATTATCTGGAAGCAGTTGGGCAGGACGATAATGATTTTACTGCTCCTTTGTTCTTATTGAAAGCCGGACAGGTATATGAACTGAATGGAGATTATGATGATGCGTTGGATGTCTATAACCGTATTCAGGATAAGTATAAAATGAGTAATGAAGGTCGGTCGATTGATAAATACATTGCCCGCGCAGAGGCTAAAAGAGATAGAAAATAATTCTTTTATCAGATAAATGAAAAACCTGGTGATCAAGTCGCCGGGTTTTTTTATTTTTACTCCTATGGAAAAGCATCAATTACGGATCGTATTTATGGGCACTCCTGATTTTGCCGTAGCCACACTGAGAGCAATTATAGAAGGAGGTTATCATGTAGTTGGTGTGATAACAGCACCTGATAAAGAGGCCGGAAGGGGAAAGAAGATCAGAATTCCGGCTGTTAAAGAGTATGCCCTTACGCAAAATCTGAAGGTTCTGCAACCTGAGAAATTAAAAAATAAAGAGTTTTTAGAAGAACTGGCTGCGCTGAAGGCTAACCTGCAGGTGGTAGTAGCTTTCAGAATGCTGCCTGAAGAAGTGTGGGATATGCCTGAGTTGGGAACGTTCAACTTGCATGCTTCTCTGCTTCCCCAATATCGTGGGGCAGCACCGATCAATCATGTCCTTATCAACGGAGAAAAAGTGACCGGAGTTACGACTTTTTTTCTGGATAAAGAGATAGATACCGGACGAATTATTGGCCGTTTAGAAGTTCCTGTTGACGAAAAAGATGATTTTGAA
>DGOT01000166.1:2412-6454 GCA_002389465.1 Bacteroidales bacterium UBA4459
AACAATCCAAACTGATGCAGCCGGGGGAGCTATTACATCCGGCTCCAAAAATATGTAAAGATTTTTGCCGGATCAACTGGAGCAAAAATCCGAAAGATATCTATAATTTTATTAGAGGATTGAGCCCTTACCCTTGTGCATTTACTTACCTGAATTTGGATGACGACACACCGGTAATGACCAGGATATTCAAGTCGGAATATGAAACTTCATCGCATAATGCCTTCCCCGGAACTGTTTCTATTGAGAAAAGGAATGCTCTAAAAGTAGCTGTTGAAGGCGGATATATTTACATAAAGGAGTTGCAGCTGCCGGGCAAAAAGAGAATGCCGACAGAAGATTTTCTCAGGGGATTTCACGGAAAAATCCTTTCTGTAGGTTAAGATTATCCTTTAAAAATTCGATTGTAGAAACCTGTAAAATCGTTTAAAACCGGGCGTTTTAGCGCTTTTTTCATGGTGGTTATTAACAAAATGACCGTTTTATTAACATTTTAGTGCTATTTCCCGCGCTATTCCTTGCTTTTAACACTTTAACCATTATATTTGTTTTCGTTAAAACTTTATTGTTAATTAAAAATTTTTCAAGATGAACAAAGCTGAATTAATCGATGCTATGGCCTTCAGAGCAGGTATTAGCAAAGCAGACGCTAAAAAAGCACTCTCTGCATTTATCGATGCAACAGGTGACTCCCTTCAAAATGGTAAACGTGTTGCTTTAGTAGGATTCGGATCATTTTCCGTTTCAAAAAGGGCAGCCCGTAAAGGACGTAACCCTCAAACCGGTAAAGAAATTAATATCCCAGCAAAAAAAGTTGTCAAGTTTAAAGCAGGAGCTGATCTAGGCAAAAAAGTTGGATAGAACATTTCTTAACAAAGAAACCAGACGCCCCGAAAGGGGCGTTTTTTATTTTATGTAATTCTTATAATTCAGCGTGAAACGATAGGGTAGCAGTGCGTCTTCTCCGGCATATCCTACACCTATACGAGTACTTGTATCTATATTGGAATCCTGAATTTTAATACCCCTGTCTTCAATCCAGATCGTATTTCCTGTTAACGAAGTTCCGTTTCGTTTTACGGTAATGCCTAGTGCTTTTGAAAGCTTCCCGGGACCATTAGTCAGTTCATAGCCGGAAATCAACTTCCCGGTTCGTTTCTGCATTTCTTCAGTGCCTATCCGGGGGAATATACCTCTGATCAGAACAGCATGCGGAATATTTTCTTTGTTGGTTACCACATTGAATAAATGATGCATCCCATAGCAAAGGTAAACATAGCAAATACCACCTTCCCGGTACATCGTTTCCGTTCTTCTGCTGTGCAATCCGTTATAAGCATGAGACGCTTTGTCGGTAATACCCTCGTAAGCTTCTGTTTCGGTAATGATGCCACCCGTCAGAACGTCTCTGATATTGGTCATCAGATACTTGCCCAGAAGAGACCGGGCAAGAGGAACTACATCTGGTTGCTGATAATAATGAGCAGTAAGTTTCGAGGGGCTCATCGTTAAAAGAAATACCCTACACCGAAGGTTAAAGAAATATAACCAATATCCTGTTTGAAGCTTGTTTCATAGGGCTCAGTATTCCAGTCCCAGCCCGAAACATCTTTAATCTGCACCGAAGTCTTATAGTAATTGGCAAACAGCATCAGGTAGTATTTCGAAAGCGCATATTTGAACCCGGTTCCCACGCTGTATGCAAAAGCATACCCTTTTCCGCCATTATGGAAATAGTCTTCCAATTTGCCACCCGAAGTAGTATTCGCTTTAATTGTAATATCAGGAGAACTTGCACCGTAAAATCCTGCTGTTGCTCTGATATCCCACGACAGCGACTCAGACAAGGGAAACCTGAGATATGGTCCAAAGAGCATACCACCACTGCTCCAGTTGCTTGCGCTTTCAACCACAAAGGCAGTATCGGGTGAATTGGGATCAAGGCTGTAAGCAGCATCAAGTGCATCACGGTACGCGAAGTTATCGAACTTGTTACCGCTGTAGTTCACCTGCAACTGTATGCCAAAGTTATGTGTAATACGGTAAGCGTAAGTAAATTCAAGTGCAACGCCTGTCTTGGCCCATCCTGAAGTAGAGTCGCTGATGTCTGTTCGACCGAAATCGTCCAGGGTAAACGAAGGCCCTACAGCCAGAGAGATGTATTGTCTTTCTGTCTGACCGAAACTTGCCAGTGCTGAAAGTATGATGATGGATAATAATGAGAGTGTACGCATATCTGTGATTTTTTACAAAGAAAATAATTTAATCAATCAAACTTCATATTGAGTTGGTCGTGCCAGCTATAGGTATCGTCTTTTTGCCGCACAACGTTGTTGTTTTCCATAAGCCACCGCAGTACCGAAATCACCTTATCTTCCTCTTCTTCAATAGTAGAAATCAACTGATAAAGATGTTGCGGCCCTGATGCCAGATTATTCTTTATCAGTTGTTTTATTTTAGTGAATTCTAACTCGTTAAGTTCCGCTTTATTTTTTTCAAGGCATACATCGCAAATACCACATCGTTTCGACTTACGCTCGCCGAAATAGATAAGCAATTGAATGCTACGGCATTGCAATGAGTTGGTTGTAAAATCAAGAAGGCTCTGCAAACGTTTTTCAGCTGCAACTTTCAGGTGATGGTAATTTTCTTTAGAAAGTTGGATGTTTTTTGTGCTTAACCTCTCAGTGCTGTATACAATCTGAGGCCTAGTTCTTATGGGGATGTAGCTTAATATTTTCATTTTGTTGAGGGCAATAAGTTTATCTACCACTTTTTCCCGCTCTGCCTCAACACGCTTAGCTAACAAGGTCTCGTTGATGTTGATGTAATCACTGAAAATACCGGCATATGACCGGAGGATCTCTTTTATTAAACGCTCGTCAGTCGGATTTTCCACCATATAGCGGTACAAATCCGTCTTATTCAAAGGGATGAAGAGTTTAGAGAATTGTCCTGCCGATTCAACATAGAACAGATATCCTTCGCGTTCCAGAAACTTGATAGCACTGTATGTTTCCAGAATGTTTAATCCGTATTGCCCGGCAAAATCGGTTATCTGGAAATCAAAGCCGGTGTCCTGTCCGCTTCCTTCAGGTACCTGGAAGTAATTGCCCAAAGCGTTGTAGATATCTTTTATCAGGTTTAGTGAAGGGAAAGAGTCACTTAGTCGCTTTTTTGCAGTAGTGATATCGCTGTTGCTGTACAATAAGATACCCGCAGCAGGCCTGCCGTCTCTTCCTGCTCTTCCTGCTTCTTGGAAGTAGGATTCGATGCAATCGGGCAGGTCATAATGAACAACCAGACGCACGTCCGGTTTGTCGATGCCCATTCCGAAGGCGTTGGTAGCTACCATTACCCTTGTTTGCCCCAATGTCCAGCTTTTTTGCCTTTCGTCTCTTGTTTTCGAATCGAGACCGGCATGATAAAAAGTGGCGTTTATTTCGTTCTTAGTAAAAATATTCGCCAGCTCCCGTGTTTTCCTGCGGTTACGTACATACACAATGGCTGTTCCTCTTTCCTCTTTGAGCAACCGGAGCAGTTTACCGGTTTTATCGGTCTCTTTACATACATTGTATGCCAGGTTCTTTCGTTCAAACCCTGCCTGAAACAAATTCGGCTGTGAGAAATGCAGCTTGGCCATGATATCTTCTACAACGGAGGGCGTAGCTGTTGCTGTAAGGGCAAGAACCGGTGCTTCCGGAGCATACTGCCGTATATCGGCGATCCGCAGATAGGGAGGCCTGAAATCGTAGCCCCACTGAGAAATACAATGAGCTTCATCTACAACTATAATACTTACTTTCAGGCGGGCCATCATGTCAATGAAGTTGCTGTTCTCCAACCGTTCAGGCGACACGTATAAAAATTTTATTTTCCCGGACAGACAGTTGGAATAGACTGATTCGATCTCATCGCGGTGCATACCTGTGAATATAGCTCTTGCTTTAATACCTAGTTTCTTTAATTGCATTACCTGGTCTTTCATCAGGGCGATAAGGGGCGTAATGACAATACAGGTTCCTTCCATGATCATCCCGGG
>DGOT01000166.1:6614-6952 GCA_002389465.1 Bacteroidales bacterium UBA4459
ATAACCCGAAGATACGCATTTATTATGATTTTGAAAAGGAATGCCTGATTTTTAATAAACGTTTTGTTTTTGAGTATTCTGAATATTATCTTTAATTTCGCTGCGCAAAAGAATGTCTCATGAAAAATGTTGTCTTTGTTCTGTTAATCATCATATTGAATGGCTGTGGTCTGAACCCGGATAAATCGGAGAGGCTTGTTGATGAAGGGGTTATGTTAGCTTATTATACAAAATATGAAGAAGCAATTGACAAATACGATGAAGCAATTGAGTATAATCCTGAGAATTTTGAGGCCTATTACAACCGGGGTAATGCAGAGGCCACATTGCATCGCTAC
>DGOT01000166.1:7035-8674 GCA_002389465.1 Bacteroidales bacterium UBA4459
AGATTTTATATGAGTGATACGAAAGGGGCCTGCGAAGACTGGCGAATGGCAGAGCAACTGGGAAAACCAAATATGGGAGATAAGTTACGTAGATGCGAATAATAATATGATGCAAAAAAAAGCCATTCTCTGGGACTGGAACGGTACTCTTCTGAATGATACGGATATCTGCGTAGCGTGCATGAACAGCTTGCTTGAAACACGCAAGCTGGATTTGCTGAACAAGGAACAGTACCGCAATATTTTTACTTTCCCCGTTAAAAAGTATTACGAAAAAGTGGGCTTTGATTTTAAGAAGGAAAACTTTGAGGTGCCCGCCATGGAGTTTATCCGGTTGTATCAGCAACATCTGAGTGAAGCTGCCTTATTCCCTTGTGTTGAGGATGTGCTGCAGCATTTTAAAGACAAAGGTTTTTATCAGGCTATTTTGTCGGCCATGGAACATGAGAGTCTTGTATCTTCGTTAAAAGACAAGGGTGTGTCTTCTTATTTTGAGACGGCTACAGGCATTGACGACCATTATGCACACAGCAAGCTGGACATGGGCAGAAAATTAGTGATGAACATGCCTTACAGAAAAACGGAGATGCTATTTATAGGGGACAGCCTGCATGATCTTGAAGTGGCCAAGGCACTGGGTATCGATTGTATCCTTGTTGCCAACGGGCATCAGTCAAAAGAACGGTTGCTAAAAAGAACACAGAATGTGGTTGATAAGCTGGCTGATGTGCTAGGGCTAATATAGCCGGATCAGTCTTTTTTTGTCTTTATCGGAAAGTCAAATTCCAGGGTGTCATTCTCCAGAATTTCATATCTGAATTCTTCATCATCAAGCTGATTTCCGTCTTCGTCAAAATATTTCCAATCACCTGTATGCATGCCATGGTCATAAGCACCTTGTAACTGGATCTTTCCGTCAGGATAATAGAGCATGAAATCACCGTCCAGCGAATCGTTGACATAGGTGCCCTCGCCCATAGTGCTTCCGTCAGGGAAGAGTTTGAGCAAAACTCCCTGGCGCTTGCCTTGCTTGTATTCAATTATTTCAGCAGGTTTTCCCGAGTCGGGGTAGAACGTGATGTGAGCACCGTCAAGGAGGCCGTTGCTATAATTTTCTTCGGCAATCAGCGCACCGTCAATATCGCTGTAATAAAGCCACTTGCCTGTTTTCTTCTGTTGGAAGTAGCTGCCCTCTGCCATCGGTTTCCCGTTTTTATGATATGATTTGGTTGTTGCCGAATCACCCGATGAAGAATAGACGGTGACAGCCTTAAGCTTTCCATCTATATAGTAATATTTGAATTCACCCGTGGGTTTGTCATTCACAAACATGCCTTCATAGCGAATGGTTCCCCTTTCGTATTTTTTAACCCACTTCCCCTGTTTTTGCCCCTGGTCGTCGGTTAGATTTTGTCCGATGAGCGCATTCATCAAGCCAGGAATAAGAAATATGCTCAGAATTATACGGTAAATGACAGATGTATTCATAAGGATGTAAAATTACCTATTTTTGCACACATACAAACTTTATATTATTGAACGAATATTCATCGAAATTATTGGAAATTGCTGTTACTGAACTGGCGCGTTTGCCGGGCATCGGAAAAAAAACGGCTCTGCGTTTAGCCTTGTATATTTT
>DGOT01000210.1:0-1241 GCA_002389465.1 Bacteroidales bacterium UBA4459
CCAGCCGGTGGAGGCGTCTGCCCCTCCTGGCCTCCCTGGTACATTTCCTGGCTGGCCTGCTGCCAGATGCCGTTCAGCTTTTCCATGGCCGCATCAATAGCCGGTATATCCTGTGCCTTGTGGGCAGTTTTCAATTCTTCCAGCACTTTTTCAATCTCCGATTTTTTATCGGCCGGCAATTTGTCGCCGTATTCTTTGATCTGCTTTTCGGTCTGGAAGATCATCGCATCGGCACCATTCAGCTTTTCGATCCGCTCTTTTTCCTTTTTGTCCTCTTCGGCATGTGCATCGGCTTCATCTTTCATCTTTTTGATCTCGTCATCAGTCAAACCCGATGAAGCTTCGATGCGGATACTCTGTGATTTACCCGTAGCTTTATCCTTAGCATTTACATGCAGGATACCGTTTGAGTCGATGTCGAAAGTAACTTCAATCTGCGGTACGCCACGCGGAGCTGGCGGAATTCCATCGAGGTGGAACCGTCCGATGCTCTTATTCTGGTTAGCCATAGGACGCTCGCCCTGCAGCACGTGAATTTCAACCGAAGGCTGGTTATCGGCAGCTGTAGAGAATGTTTCCGATTTTTTTGTCGGAATAGTTGTGTTGGATTCGATGAGTCTTGTCATCACACCGCCCAGGGTTTCGATGCCCAACGACAGCGGAGTAACATCGAGCAACAGCACATCCTTCACTTCGCCTGTCAACACCCCACCCTGAATGGCAGCGCCAATGGCAACAACCTCATCGGGGTTTACTCCTTTTGAAGGATCTTTTCCGAAGAAATCCTTTACCACCTTTTGAATGGCCGGAATACGTGTCGATCCTCCTACCAGAATCACATCATCGATATCTGATGCTGTCAAACCGGCATCTTTCAATGCTGCTTTACACGGACCAATAGTAGCCTGTATCAGCGAATCAGTCAGCTGTTCAAATTTAGCCTTAGTCAGTTTACGTACGAGGTGTTTCGGCACACCGTCAACCGGCATAATATAGGGCAGGTTGATTTCGGTTTCCATAGCACTTGATAATTCGATTTTGGCTTTTTCGGCAGCTTCTTTCAAGCGTTGCAGTGCCATCGGATCTTTTCTCAGGTCAAGGCCTTCATCCTTTTTGAATTCGTCGGCCAGCCACTGGATGACCTTATCATCAAAGTCGTCACCACCCAGGTGGGTGTTTCCGTTGGTTGATTTTACTTCGAAGACGCCGTCTCCCAGTTCGAGGACAGAAATATCAAAGGT
>DGOT01000210.1:1363-10362 GCA_002389465.1 Bacteroidales bacterium UBA4459
ACCGCTTCGGTCACTGTTTGTCCGAGATGATCTTCTGCAGTTTTCTTCATTTTTTGCAACACCATGGCCGAAATTTCCTGCGGTGTATATAAGCGATCGTCAACTTTCACACGTGGTGTGTTGTTGTCGCCTTTGACCACATCATAAGTTACCCTCTTCACCTCAGTCTGCACTTCTGAGAATGAATTTCCCATAAACCGTTTTATCGAGTAAATGGTTTTCTTCGGGTTGGTGATTGCCTGTCGTTTGGCCGGGTCACCCACCTTACGTTCTCCATTGTCGGTAAAAGCAACAATAGAAGGTGTAGTACGGCGGCCTTCGTTATTGGTAATAACAACCGGTTCGCTGCCTTCCATTACGGCAACGCACGAATTTGTTGTACCTAAGTCGATTCCAATTATTTTTCCCATATTATGTATCCTTTCTTAATTTTTTTTGTTCGTCAATTTTTGCCTTTGATTAGTCAATCATTATGCCAAAGGAATGCCTGGCGTTTTTCAGGAAAAATTAATGACAAAAAGACAGTTGACCGTTTTTTGAATCGTATGGTACCGTGAAAGAAATGATAGGGATACAACTGTTTTTAAAGGAGTTAGAGGTACGGGTTATTTTGCCTTGTATTTAAAGCCCAGGTTGTACTCTTCCACAAGTTCACGTTCGGTGAAGCCCGAAAGCGGTACAGACTTTACTATATTGTGGCGCGATGCAAATATCCCTGTGCCATTCTGTATGTTGGTATATTGGGGGAGTTCCTGCAGCAACGACCCCGCAACGGAATTATTTATTTCGATGTAATAATGCAACACCTCGGAACCAGCACTTATGGTTACATCCACCATCCCGCTCCACCTTTGGATGTTCGGAACCTTTTCCAGTTCGGAATCCAGTTCAGAAAAGAATTTATCTCCTGCATATCTGAGCTCCAGCACTTCTCCCCCTTCCAGATCGTTTGACACTTTTACCGGGTTCGCATAAATACTCTCAATTTTTATTGATAAATTCAGCGTATCATCATACACTCCGGGCAGATATTCCTGGTAATGAAACAGGGTAGTTACTTCGTAACGCTTGCCGTTCTTCACCGAGTTCCATTTAATGGCATGATCGTTTACAAAATCAATTGTGTTATAAGGATAGCTCAGGACAAAATCATCTATCAGGGGTGCTTGTGCCGTCACCTCATTCTCATTTGTCTTAATAATCAGGTTGTAATTGGCATTGAGGTCAAACCGGCTTGTTGTAAAATACATGAGTTGTTTCGGGTAATAAAATACCGAATCGCCTTCCTGTTTATTGTAAATGGTGATTGTGTCCAACGAAATCGGTTCTAAATCATTTCCGTTAACAGTCCCAATCAGCTTAGCATCAACTTTATAGGGGTAATTACTCGAATCAGGGTTTTGTGCCATAACAAGCGCATTACCCGGACCTGTATATGCTTTTGTTATCTTAATCCAGGTGGTGTCATCATCAATATCCAACAGACCATAAACCACGGTAATTTCTTTATATTCGGCATATAAGTCCACATCGTTGCTGCAACGCGTAAAAAACAACATGCCCGAAAGTACCAGTAAAAATAAGCTGATTGTTTTACTCATGGCTGCGATTGTTCTGATGTACATTGATTCAGGCATCAAATGTACATAAATTTTTTTCACACAAAACTCCTATAAACATATGAAAATAATTTATGGGAAAGCACAGCGATAGCAGCAATTCCCTAGGTAAAAGAAGCTTTTTTATTTTTCCGTCAAAAGCGATTTTTTACAGAGGAGATGTACAATAATAATTAACTATTGCAAAAACTATTTGGGTTTCCGGGCAGATCAAATCAAATTTTTCATTTTCATAGCACTGGTAATGAGGGAAATAATTTGGTTGCGTGTAAATGCGGCACAGTTCAGGGTCAGATCAAACTGGATCTCGCTCAGGTCATTCCCATAAAAAGATTCGATAAGTTTTCTTTTCTTCATATCGTGCATCCTGATAAAGGCTGCCAAGTCTTTATTTTGAAACTCTTTTCTTTTTTTCAGCGAGTTAAGCCGCCATTCGTAAGGTGCCGTGAACCGTAAATGAAGCCCTCCCGGCATGTCGCTGGTAGTAGCCACCCCTGCCCTTCCTACAATGATAATATTGCCCTCGGCAGCATAGTGTCTTATAACCTCGGTAATGGTTTTGCGAACGACCTTATCGTTTTTGTAATACCGGCTTGAGAAAGCTGCCACTATTTCATCCACATGTGTTTTCTTCGCTGCTTCAAAAATATAATTGATTCTGGAAGGGTTGAGGCGGAGTTTGTTAGCGGCATTTTCGAGAATCTCTTTATTGATGTAACTCCATTTTGCTCCTTCAGCCTTCAATGCTTTTACCAGGTCGATGACAATGCCTGTCGCGTTACATCCTGTCTGGCGCGAGATAGTGATAAATGCCGTTTTTTGTTTTTTAACGGGTTTTGTGTCGGCGAGTCTTTTTTCGAAATATGTTAACAGATCGTAAGGCATAAAGCATGTGTGTTAGATGACTGGTTAAAGTTCTCCTAACAAATTTACTAAATTCAGGAAGGAATAGCAAGTAAAAGAAGTTCCAATTCCTTTTAATTTTACAGAAGCCCCAGGTCAAGTTTTGCCTCTTCGGAGATCATGTCCTGCGACCAGGGAGGATCGAATGTGATCTCGAGGTCGACATCTTTTACCTCTTTCAAAAAACTCACCTCTTCCTTTACCTGTGCCGGCAGGCTTTCGGCAACCGGGCAGTTGGGAGCCGTCAGGGTCATCACTATTTTTACGTTTCCGTCTTTATCCGATTTGATTTCGTATATAAGCCCCAGGTCGTATATATTTACAGGTATTTCGGGGTCGTAAATATTCTTTGTAACAAACATAATACGCTCTTCCAAAGCCCGGATCTCTGTCTCGTTCATCCTATTATTTTTTAATCCTCGATTTTAACTGAAAGGCCCGTGCATAAAACTGTATTTGTTTTATCATGGAAACCAAACCATTTGCCCTGGTAGGCGACAGATGTTCTTTCAATCCGATCTCGTCCAGAAAACCAAGACCGGCATCAAGGATCTCTTTGGGCGTGTGGCCTGATAAAGCCCTGATCAGCAGGCTGATAATTCCTTTTGTGATTACTGCATCGCTGTCGGCCGTAAAAATGATCTTCCCGTCATTATCCAGTTCGGCAAACAGCCACACCCGCGACTGGCATCCGCTGATGAGGTATTGGTTGGTTTTGTACTTTTCGTCAATCAGGGGCAATTCTTTCCCCAGTTCGATGAGATGGGCATATTTATCCATCCAATCGTCGAACAAGCGGAACTCTTCGACGATAGCGTTTTCTTTTTTCTGTATGGTCATTTTTTCTGTTTATCGTAACATGGAAACCGCTTTTTGCAAAGCTCCCATAAAAATATCAATTTCTTCCAATGTATTGTACATAGCCAGTGAGATTCTGACCGTACTTGTTAAGCCGTATGATTCGACAAGCGGCTGGGCACAATGGTTTCCAGTGCGTAAAGCCACGCCCATTTTATCCAGCAAGGTTCCCAAATCGTAAGCATGAATACCTTCGATAACAAACGAAATAACGGCTGCTTTCTGTTTCGCCGTACCGATAATCTGCATGCCTTCAAGCTTTTTTAATTCACCTGTAGCATAATCCATCAGTTTGTCTTCGTATTGTTTGATCTCATCCACACCGAAACCGGCTATGTACCGCATAGCCTCTTCAAGTCCTAAAGCACCGGCGACATTAGGTGTTCCCGCTTCAAATTTATATGGTAAACTATTGAATATGGTCTTATCAAAACGGACACTTTCAATCATTTCTCCTCCGTACTGATAGGGCGATAACTTTTCCAGCCATTTTTTCTTCCCGTATAGAACACCAATGCCCATCGGGGCATAGGTTTTGTGGCCTGAAAAAGCATAGAACTCGCAATCAATATCAGCCACATTCACCGGCAGATGTGCTATGGCCTGCGCGCCGTCAATAACCACCACACTACCCGCTGCATGTGCCAGACGCGTTATTTCCTTAACGGGATTGATGGTTCCCAATACATTGGAAATATGAGCTATGGCCACAAGCCTGGTTTTATCATTAAGTGCTTTTTCAAATTCACGCGTATCAAGCTCGCCGTCAACGCTTGCTTTTACCACCACCAGCCGGGCTCCTGTTCTGAAGCACAACTGCTGCCACGGAACCAGATTCGAGTGATGCTCCATAGAGGTAATGACGATCTCATCCTCTTCTTTTATGAACGATTCAAACACACTGGCCACGAGGTTGATTGATTCGGTTGTGCCCCTTGTAAATACTATTTCGGACGGGTCGGAAGCATGGATGTAGTTGGCTATATAGGTCCGGGATGCTTCATAAGCCTCCGTTGCCACCTGGCTCAGGTAATGGACGCCGCGGTGGACATTACTGTTTTCATTTTTGTAATACCTGCTCATTCTGTCGATTACCTGCATGGGCTTTTGTGTTGTTGCCGCATTATCGAAATAAACAAGCGGTTTTCCGTTCACTGTTTGTTGTAAGATCGGGAAATCGTTGCGGATTTGGTTTATATCTAACATCGGGTTATATTTTACTCAGATCAATATCAAACTCTACCGGCTTATCAGGCACACTGCAATGCAACACACATTTATCGCAAATGGATAACTCGCCCTGCAGTCGCCTTTTGATCATATCTTCATAGCTGATACGTAACGCCTCAATAGACACCTTTGATGTAACTTCAGCCAGAAAGGCAAACAGCAGCAACAGACGTGCATCTTCTTTACCGATCCCTCTCTGCATCATATAAAACAAGGCTTCCTCATCCAACTGGCCTACCGTTGCCCCATGGCTGCATTTTACATCATCTGCATATATTTCCAGATAAGGCATGGTATCGATGGTTGCTTTAGGCGTCATCAATATATTGTTGTTGCGCTGAAAAGCATTTGTTTGTTGCGCATCGCGGGCTACATAAATATAACCGTTAAAAATCCCGGAAGCCTCTTCGTCCAGAACACCTTTGAACAATTCGTTGCTGTGACAATTTGGCACGGCGTGATTGACGTACACCTGATTGTCAATATGCTGCTGCTTGTCCATCAGGTAAACACCGTTGATGTCGACATCGGCACCCTGTCCCATCAGGTTGGCATGCAGCTCGTTCCGTATTTTCCCTCCATTGAGTGAAAGGATATTTACTTTCAACCGGCTGTCCTGTTCCTGGTGTATAAATGTATTGTTGATCAGCGATGTGCTGTCATTAAGATTTTGCAATTTGTACAACTCGAAAGAAGAATTCTCACCTACAAATACCTCTGTGAGCGTATTAATGAAACTGGGTGTGTGATTCACCGAATCATCGCAGTGAAGGAAGGTTAGTCGGCTGTTTTTCCCGAGGATGATGAGGTTTCTGGAGTTTACCATCAACGGCTCCTGACGATTGATCAGCTTAATCAGCTGAACCGCATTTTTAACCTCCACACCATCCGGAACATAGACAAACATGCCGTCTTTGAAGAGCGCTGTATTTGCTGCAGTAAACCCATCCTGGTCGGCACGGACAATCTTACCAAAATGTTTTTCAAACAGTTCGGGGAATTGATGCTGGGCTTTCAATATGCTGCCGATAACAACACCTTCACCGGTAGTAATCAATTGATTTTCTTTCGTGCTGTAATACCACCCGTTGAGCATGGAATACTTATCGGCCCAAAAACCAGGAACTTCACATTTAAAAATTTCCTCCATTGCTCTATCATAATAAACGGGGGGAATATCCAATAGAAATTCCTCCTCGTATTGGCCGGGAAATGGGGAGTTTTTCCACTTTTCATTTTTTCGATCAGGCAGGCCGCTATTTTTCAGAAACTCGAAAGCCCTCATCCGTGAACGACTCACTGCAGGATGACATAACCCTGTCAGTTCCACCTGTTTTCGTTCAAATTCGCTAACTATTGATGCTTCCAGTAGTTTATATGTTGTATCTGATTTTTGCATATTTTCCCGTTTATTCATCTACCTGATCGATGATCCAGTCGTACCCTTTATCTTCAAGTTCCAGTGCCAGACCTTTACCACCCGATTTAACGATCTGACCATCGTACATTACGTGGACAAAATCAGGAACAATGTAATCCAGCAATCGCTGGTAGTGTGTAATCACAACAAAAGCGTTTTCGTCCGACCTTAACTCATTGACTCCCCGGGCAACCACTTTCAACGCATCAATGTCGAGGCCCGAGTCGGTTTCGTCGAGAATAGCCAGTTTGGGTTCTAACATGGCCATCTGAAAAATCTCGTTTTTCTTTTTCTCTCCGCCTGAGAACCCCTCATTCACCGAACGTTTGGTAAGTTTTGTGTTGATGTCCACAAGTTTCTTCATTTTTTCCATTTTTTTCAGGAATTCTCCTGCGGGAATAGGGGCAAGACCATTGAATTCACGTTGTGCATTGATGGCTGTACGCATAAAGTTGGTCATACTGACGCCCGGGATTTCCACCGGATACTGAAAACTCAGGAATATGCCTCTATTTGCTCGAACATCCGGTGCCATATTGTTGATTACTTCACCGTTATAGACGATTTCTCCCTGTGTAATCTCGTACCCTTCGCGCCCTGTAATGGCTGCTGCCAGCGTACTTTTTCCCGTTCCGTTAGGCCCCATGATGGCGTGCACCTCACCTTTATTTACGCTCAGATCGAGTCCCTTTAATATTTCTTTGCCGTTGATGGCAACATGTAAATTTTTTATGTTTAGTAGCATTTTTTTTGATTCAATTGTTTAATGGTTCGTATGTTCTACTATTTGTTATTCACATTAATTCTTATCCTACGCTTCCCTCCAGTGTTATAGCCAGGAGTTTTTGTGCTTCCATGGCAAACTCCATAGGCAGTTTGTTCAGCACTTCTTTGGCGTAACCGTTTACGATCAGTCCAATGGCTTTTTCCATATCTATCCCACGCTGCTGACAATAGAACAATTGTTCTTCTGATATTTTGGACGTAGTTGCTTCATGCTCAACTACTGCTGTTTCGTTGGTCGATTTTATATACGGAAACGTATGCGCCCCACACTGATCCCCCAGCAGCAGCGAATCGCATTGCGAGAAATTCCGCGCACGATCAGCTGTCCTCCCGATGCGTACCAGGCCGCGGTAACTGTTGTTGCTATGACCGGCAGAAATACCTTTCGAGATAATTGTGCTTTTCGTGTTTTTTCCAATATGAATCATCTTTGTTCCCGTATCGGCCTGCTGGTGGTTGTTGGTCACCGCCACCGAATAAAACTCGCCGATGGAGTTATCGCCCTTCAACACACAACTTGGGTACTTCCACGTGATGGCCGAGCCGGTCTCTACCTGTGTCCAACTAATTTTCGAGTTTCTGCCTTTACATAAACCACGCTTTGTTACGAAATTGTAAATCCCTCCTTTTCCTTCCTTATTCCCCGGGTACCAATTCTGCACCGTTGAATATTTTACTTCGGCATCATCCAGGGTGATGATCTCCACTACGGCCGCATGTAGCTGGTTTTCATCGCGTATGGGCGCCGTGCACCCTTCGAGATAACTTACATAACCGCCTTCATCGGCAATTAGTAAAGTACGTTCGAACTGTCCCGTATTGGCCGCATTGATCCGGAAATAAGTGGACAATTCGATGGGGCATCTTACGCCTTTAGGAATGTAACAAAACGAACCGTCACTGAATACGGCCGAGTTTAACGCCGCAAAATAGTTATCGGTGACAGGCACAACCGATGCCAGGTACTTTTTTACCAATTCCGGATGGTTTTGCACCGCCTCACTGAAGGAGCAAAAGATAATATCGTGTTTTGCCAGCGTATCCTGAAAAGTCGTTTTCACCGAAACACTATCGATCACCGCATCAACAGCCACGCCGGCCAGCATTTTTTGCTCTTCAAGCGAGATGCCCAGCTTATTAAAGGTATCCAGTAACTCGGGGTCCACCTCATCAAGGCTGCTCAATTCCTTCTTCTTTTTCGGGGCGGCATAATAGATGATGTCCTGATAGTCAATAGGAGGATAGTTGATAAGCGCCCAATCCGGTTCTTTCATTTTTTGCCAGTACCGGAACGCCTTCAGCCGAAACTCAAGTAACCAGTCGGGTTCCTTTTTTTTGGCCGATATCAGCCTGATAATACCCTCATTCAGCCCTTTGGGGGCTGTATCCATTTCAATATCCGTATAAAACCCGTATTTATAATCTTCTTTAGTTACCTGATCCAGTATATTCTCGTTCTTGCTTTCATTCATCAATATTCTATTTAGAACAATTTTAAATAAGACGGCAAAAATAATCATTTTCTCTGAAAAAACAGGTATTTGGTACGAAGTAAGTCATAATTATTTCGTAGTTGTATTTGTACTATTTTTGCGCTGAACACAACGAATATGAAAAGATTTTTGCGCTTCATCCGGCGTACCATTTTGTACATGCTCCTGATCGTTGCCGGTATGTTGTTTGCTTTTTATGTGATGGCTCCGGTATATAAGTTCTCGGGACCCGTAAAATTTACGGGCGACAAGTTGTATAATCCATATGCGCAAATGGATTCGGCTCAGTGGAAGAAATATAATTTTCAGGTACAGTCGAAAGCCTGGCTGGGTCTTACGAACGGAAGAAAAAACAGCAACAAACTAATCGACAGTATTTATACTTCATTGGGATTCGACCATGTGGCTACCTCCGATTACCAAAAAATAAATTATTATGGAAAACAGAAGCCTTCGTTTATCCCCACCTACGAACATGGTTATAACCTGTTCAAAATTCACCAGGTGTGTATTGATGCTGAAAAAGTACTTTGGACCGATCTTCTTTTTTGGCAAAGCCGCAGTATGAAACAATGGGTCATCAACCTTTTGAAAAAAGAATGCCGCATCGTTACTTTGGCTCACCCGTCGTTGCGTAACGGATATTCACCGGAAGACTTGCGTTACCTGACAAATTATGATATGCTGGAA
>DGOT01000227.1 GCA_002389465.1 Bacteroidales bacterium UBA4459
AGATACAGTTCACGCTGGCAATTACAGGAATCATCACTTTACTCTTCACCTTCCTGATCAGATCGAGGTACGCACCCAGTTCCTTTTCCTTGATATGTTCATCGATATAATCGAGGGTCTCTGAGAGTTCTGTATAGATCATCCCGTCCTTTTCTGCCTTTTTCAGGCTGTGCTCAGCTTCCAGCAGAATCTGTTCTTCAAAAATCGATTTCAGCACCACGGCGCCTGCTCCGTTTTTATCCAGTTCCACTATGTCGTCAACGGAGTTAGTCAGTCCTGAGCTGGCAATAACCACAGGGTTTCGTAAAGTTAGTCCGAGGTATTTGGTTGTAAGGTCTGCCATTTGAATTTAATTTAGAATTGTATTACTAATTTGCTTTTACTTTTTCCTGAATGTATTTATGCATACCTGCAGCTGCTTTCCGGCCATCTCCCATTGCCAGAATTACCGTAGCCCCTCCCCTGACAATGTCGCCGCCGGCAAATAGTTCAGGAATAGATGACTGCATGGTCTCCTGGTCCACAACAATTGTTCCCCAGTCGGTTACCTTTAAATCACCCAAAACTTTCGGAATGAGCGGATTTGGCGAAACGCCTACACTTACCACAACGGTATCCACGTCAATATAAAACTCGGAACCTTCGATCGGAATAGGGCGGCGTCTTCCCGATGCATCGGGTTCGCCCAATTCCATTTTCTGTACTTTCATCCGGTTTACACGACCATTATCGTTGTCATAATATTCCAGTGGATTATGCAGGTTCATAAACTCTATGCCCTCTTCCTTGCCGTGTTTAATTTCTTCCACACGGGCGGGCATTTCCTTTTCGGAACGGCGGTAGATGATCATGGCTCTGTCGGCACCCAAACGCTTAGCCGTACGCACCGAGTCCATGGCTGTATTTCCACCACCGATTACAGCTACATTTTTTCCGCTGATCACTGGTGTATCATACTCATCAGAAGCCGCATGCATCAGGTTAACTCGGGTCAGGTATTCGTTGGAGGAAAAGATGCCGTTGAAGTTCTCCCCTGGGATGTTCATAAACCGGGGTAATCCAGCACCGCTTCCCACGAAAAAGGCCTTATAGCCTTCTTTTTTCAGATCGTCAAACGACACTGTTTTTCCTACCAGGAAGTTTGTTTTAAACTTCACGCCCATTTTCCGGAGGTTGTCGATCTCCACATCCACAATTTCATTGGGCAGCCTGAATTCGGGAATACCGTATTTCAGCACACCACCTATTTCATGCAAGGCTTCAAAAACAGTCACGTCATAACCGAATTTAGCCAAGTCGCCGGCGGCAGCAAGACCTGCTGGTCCGGAGCCTACAACGCCCACTTTGATTTTATTTTTTTCTGACACTTCCGGAACTGCCATTTTTCCGCTTTCCCGCTCATAATCGGCGGCAAAACGTTCCAGATAGCCGATGGCTACAGCAGGTTTGTTCAGTTTTATTGTATAAAAACACGATGATTCACACTGTTTCTCCTGCGGACAAACACGGCCACAAACAGCGGGAAGGCCGTTGGTTTCCTTCAACACAACTGCTGCACCAAGAAAATCTTTCGCTTCGATTTTTTTAATGAATTTTGGGATATTGATACCCACCGGACAACCGTTCATACATGTTGGGTCGGGACAGTCGAGGCATCGCTGTGCTTCGAGTATGGCATTTTCCACCGGAAGGCCTGAATTGACCTCCATATTATTTTTATTCCTCTGATTCGGATCTGCTTCGGGCATGCTCACCCGCTCACGACTGGTACGCTCTTTGGCTTTCATGCTTTTGCGCAGTTCAGCTCTCCACTCCTGGCTCCGTTCTTCTTTTAAATATTCTAATATACTTTCCATTATGATACAGTTTCAGCAGTTTTTAAATATCTTTCGTAGGCTTCGCGTTCCTGCTCTTTATAAGCACCGAGGCGCTGAAGCATTTCATCGAAATCCACCTGATGGGCATCAAATTCCGGCCCGTCAATACAAACAAATTTCGTGCGTCCGCCGACACTCACGCGGCAGGCTCCGCACATCCCGGTTCCGTCCACCATGATGGTATTAAGACTGGCAAATGTTTTAATGTTGTATTTTTTTGTTGTAAGGGCAGCATATTTCATCATAATGGCCGGACCTATCACTACCGACAAGTTCACTTTCTCGCGCTGGATAACTTCTTCCATACCTGCGGTTACCAATCCTTTCTTTCCATACGAACCGTCATCAGTCATGATAATCACCTCGTCAGAATACTCCCGCATTTGCTCTTCGAGGATGATCAGGTCTTTGGAGCGTGCCGCCAAAACAGTAATTACCCTGTTTCCGGCTTTTTGAAACCCTTCAACGATGGGTAATAAGGGGGCTACACCTACACCGCCGCCGGCACACAGCACCGTGCCAACTTTTTCGATATGTGTTGCTTCACCCAAAGGGCCGACAACATCCGTCACCTCATCACCGACCTCCAAATTGGCCAGTTTGCTGGAAGTAACACCTACTTTTTGAATAACGAGCGTAATGGTGCCCTTCTCCACATCGGAAGAAGCTATCGTCAATGGGATGCGTTCTCCCTTTTTCCCGATCTTTATGATGACAAAATGTCCGGGTTTACGCGACCGGGCAATTTCAGGTGCCTCAAGAACGAGTTTTACCACATTTTCTGAAAAGATTTCTTTTCCTAGTATCTTGCTCATAATACCTTTTATGTTAATGTTCGAATTACTTTTCCTGTAAAAAAGAATGCGCAAATTTAGAAAATAAAATTCCCTTTGATGAATTAGCCTGGAGATGTTTATTTTACAATCAGTAGATCAGTAAATTACCATTTTAATTTATATTAATTCTAATTGAATATGAAGATCATATTTTTAGTATGAGAAGGCTGATCAGGAGAGAGGAAAAGCCCGCTAAATGAGCCCGTATTCGACCCTCAACATAAGCAGGACAAATACATCAAATATCAGCAACAATGGCGAAATTTCTTTCGCTCATATCTGAAAATAAAATCCCATAATCGGATTGGGTTAGGATGAACATTGGTTGTACTGCAGGTTGTTTATTTGAAGCAGATAACGTACACTCTTTTTCTTCCGTCCATTCGGACGCACACAGGCTTCTTAAACCGGATATGTGTAAAATACTTCCCCTGCCTGACAACTTCTTGTTTCTCCAGAATATCGTATTTGATGTAGCTTTTCGATATTTCCTGCTGCACCGTAAAATAGCCTACATCCATTGTCGTCACGTTGTGAAAAAAGTGGGAGCCTGAGGAAGCGTCCAGCGGAAATTCGTCAAGGCTGGTTTCCACGATTATCTTTGCGCTTGATATCTGGTGCCACTTAACAGGAATACCGATCCACCTATCGCGTGTTCCCCACCTTCCGGGCCCAATCAGGATGTACTTTTTACCCGCTTCGTTCATTTCATTGTTGAATTCTTCTATTTCCAGTGCCATTTCGGGCGTTTTGCTTTTGTCGAAATGCGTCGGATCCACATAGATCATGTCGTACATATCCTCGATACATCCGTTGCCCATACCTTTCTCCGAAAAAAGGATGATGTTTTTCTTCTGAACGCTCTTCATGTCCACATCACAGCCTTTCGTACTGCTGATCAACGGTTTGATCTGCAACAGATAAAAGGAAGCCTTCCCATCCTTGTCGCGGTTAAGATCAACAGCATATTCGATTTCGATGGCCGTTCCCATGGCTTCTTTCCCTAGCTCGAGGATCAGTTTCAGTGTTTTTGCCAGCTCCACATAATTATGTTTCAGAATATTGGCAAAATCGATAATACGCGGGCCCTGCCGTCGCAATCCAGGGTAGATAGTGTTGTTATCGGGGTCGTAAACCGAAGCGCAATGGTTCAGCGTCCCGTATTTTTCGGCAATGGAAATATCCACTTTGCTGATACCTGCCAGTTCACCTTCAAGCAGGTTCAGGTCTTTTTTGTGCATGTTTACGGCATAGAACCATGTTTGTGAATTGTGGAACTGATCCTTCAGTGAGTTGATGCGGGTACCCGGATATCTGGGCGAAAAACGGTACGCATGGTTCCCTTCCACTACATACCTGCCCAGGCCAACTGCTGCCAGGGCAAATCCTTCTTCGGGTTTCATGTGGGCAAAGGGGTAAAAATTGAACGATTGGGCCACACCGCTGATGTGGGGATAGAACATGTGATCGTACTGGCTGCCTACCACTTCCTGGATTACGACCGCCATTTTCTCCTCTTCTATCTTATAATCGATGGCTTTTACGTAGCCTTTGGCCGTATTTGAAAACACCGATGCAAACACAAGTTTTATGGCATCACACACCTGCCGCAACCGCAATTGTCGGTCGGGGTGATTGTTGGGGACCAGATACGTCTCAAAAATTCCGGCAAAAGGCCGCATCAGCGAATCTTCAAATAAGCCCGATGACCTGACAGCTAGTGGTCTGTTCATCTTACCCATCAGGTGATCAAGTTTCCGGATCAGTTCGTCCGACAAATTTCCATGGATAAATGTCTCCCGTATTTTTTCGTAATCGGTCTCGTCAACTATGAGTGAATTCAGGTTGTTGTTTATGATAAACGACTCGAATTCACCTGTGCCTATCATAAATGTTTTAGGCGTCCGGATTTTAATATCGGAAAGGTAGTTTTCGAAATCGTATTTATGGATCAGTGCGTTGATAAAAGCCAGTCCCCTGCCCTTGCCTCCCAACGCTCCGTCGGCGAGTGTATAGATATTTCTTTCGGTTATTTCCACCTCCTCCGAAAAGGGCATAATATTCCCGGCTTCCTGCTCATTCCGATGCTCTCTGATCATCGAAAGAATAGCCTCGCGTAATTCGTTGGTGGTCAGAAAATCAGTTACTTTTTTCGGGTTTAGGATGTTAGCTGCCCTTATCTCACCCCTGGCCATCAGCCACATCGACAAGTGGTCGCGGCTGGCATGATAAAGCAGCGACTCATCCGGTATGGAGCGTAATTGTTTTTCAAACATTTTCAGGTTGGAAGCCCTACCAATTTCGTTGCCTTTTCCATCTTTAAAAATAAAATCGCCGAAGCCGAGGTAGTTGGTCAGGAAATGCTGTATGTCCTGATAGAGCGTGTCGGACTGTTTGTGCAGGAACAACGAATTGTATTTCCGCGCTACGTCGGCATACAGGTCGTCAGCCGACTGAAGGATGGTAGGCAGATTTTTCATCTCCCTGTGGGCTAGTTTTAGCAGTTCGATACCGGCATTCTCGTCCTTCACACCGTTCCGGTCAAATTTCACATCCGAAATCAGGCAGAGCATATAATTTTTGTACTTGTGGAGTATTTCTGTAGCCTCTTCAAAGTTTGTAGCCAACAGTATTTTGGGTCTGGCCCTCATCCGCAGCACTTTATACAGCTCATCGGTGTCCACATCTTCGATGATCTCTTTGGTCTGGTACATCACCACGCGGTAGAGAAACGATAAATATCGGGTGTAGTAATCGGGCGAATCTTCCACCACCAGAATGACTCTGACCTTTCCCACTTCGGTATCGTTTTCCACATTGATTTTGTCCTCCAGTAGTTTGATCATGGAGAAGAAGATGCTGGCATCGCCATTCCAGGTGAAAATTTTATCAACGAAATCAATCTTTTTCACCTCTTCGGTAAAAAAGGGCAAATCCGAGTTGTTATTCAGCAGCAGGAAGATTGGGATGTACGAATAACGCCGCCTGATTTCCTCACAAATAACGATCGGCGTTTTTTTATCGACACCCACCATGTAGATGATCAGATCGAAGTGACGCTTGTTCAGGTGTTCCAGTGCATATTCGAAGGAAGAAGCGCCCGTGATCCGGGGAATCGACGTCAGGTTTAACTGGCCGTATTGGCCGAGCATATGTTCCGAAAAGCGTCCCTCTTTCTCAATGGCATAGGCATCATACAGACTAGAAATGAGCAGGATCTCCCTGACTTTGAACGGCATCAGGTCGTGGTAAATATCACGATTGTGGGTGTATTTATTCAAAAACTCCTGTATGAATTCATTGCTTAGGGATTTTGGTCCCGACTGGTTTATCTTGTCGGAGACCAGCTTCGAGGCCGACTCGTCTTTATCCATGCGGATCAGGTAGCGGGTAAGCAGATTGCAGAAGTTTTCCAGAAAGTAATCCTGGTCTTTACGGGCTTTTTCTTTCCCGGCTATATCGTCCTGCGCCAGACATAATTTAAGTGTTCCCTTTTTTCCTGCGGGCGATGTGAAATATGCTTCGCGGCAATGCCCCGTAACGGTAAATCCTTCCGAGACATATTCCTGATTGTCGAAGGTGATATGTATGCCGGCGTACAGGGAAAACTCGCGCTGGCCGGAATAGACGGTTACCAGTTGCTGAAAAGTTTCTTCAGGTTTTCTGTTTTGTTTGAGCAGACGGTTGATCTTGCTCAGCAACTCTAAGGAGTTCGGGTACCTGAATGGCCGTTCTGAAGACATAGCTGATTTGGTTTAAACTTTCATACAAAGTTAAATTGATTTGTTGAATTAAGGAGGTGCCTGTGCTTTTTTATGTGCTTTGCTATAATATATGAAACAATAATCTTTAGTGATTTATTTTTATTTCCGGTTTTCCTTCCCGAAAGAAGATAAAGTTTCGTATTGTTTCCATCGCCAGTGAATCTATCATTATTTTACTGACTTATATATAGGAATCAATACTGTCCTAAATAAATATAATTTAGTAATGTCCTCAAGCCGGACTCCCGAAAACTTTCGG
>DGOT01000138.1:0-3394 GCA_002389465.1 Bacteroidales bacterium UBA4459
TGGTAGCCATCATTGATCTTTACAGCCGCTTTATTGTTGGTTGGTCACTCTCGAATACCATGACAGCTGATTGGTGCAAAGAATGCCTGATGACAGCCATAGATGCCTATGGCGAGCCTGAAATCGTCAATACAGATCAGGGTAGCCAATTCACCTGTCCAATATTTACTAATCTCTTTAATGACCTGGAGACTAAGCTTAGCATGGACGGAAAAGGACGTTGTATCGATAATATTTTCATCGAGCGTTTCTGGCGCAGTCTTAAATATGAGAAAATCTATCTTGAGCCATCAGAAAATGGGATAGAGTTGTATGGCAAAGTCAAGTGGTATATGAATTTTTATAATACCCGCAGACTACATCAATCTTTAGGATATGATAAACCAGAACGGGTTTATACCAAGGCCGCATAATTTTCCTTTTCCGGCCAATTGGCCGGAAAAGGAAAACAAACGTATATTTGAAATTCGTTGTCTAAAGGTGGGGAGTAGTTAACAACCGACGGTTTCACGAATATCTGATTAATCATCCCCGGATTTTTTAACGATCAAGCCGATTTCGACAATGCCGGGCGTTTCCACTTTGGTCATCTTGTTTTCGACACGCACTTTGCAGATGCCGTCTTCCGAAATCTTCAGGCCCTTCCTGACGGGTAATTCTATATCCCACAACTCTCCCATGCCTTTGGATTTCCAGGAACCATCATTATCTTTCAACTTGTAATGGTACTCTCCTGAGCGTGTCTCGCCACCGGGCAGATAAAAGGTAATGTTCACATCCAGGTAATTGTACGGATAATTTGTGTGGTGACGCAGGTGCAAATAAAAATCGAGTGCCTCACCTTTATGTACAGGGACTTTAAAAAAGGGGATGTCGAAACGGTTCCAGCTGACTTTTTCCATTTCCCGGTACTCTTTAAATACGGTTCTGTTCCAACACCCCGAAAACAACAGGATAACCGCCAGGGCAACAAGCGTTTTTTTTATTTGCGCACTCTGTTTCATCATCCCTGCAAAGATATTACATTTGCTACATGGCTAAAAAGACTACCAAAAAGTATTATGTTGTCTGGCGGGGACTGAAGCCCGGTATTTACCACAGCTGGGATGAAACCAAAGCACTGATAAACGGATTTGTCGGCGCCGAATACAAAGCGTTCTCTTCGCTCAAAGATGCCGAAGAAGCTTTCAATAAAAGTTATCTTGATTACAAAGGCAAGGCTACGACCTCAAAAAAGACATTTTCAAAAAAAGAGTTGGAAGAAATTGGCCAGCCGCTTCTGAACAGTATTTCGGTGGATGCCGCATGTGCGGGTAATCCCGGCACACTGGAATACAGAGGTGTTTACACAGATACGGAAACTGAAATATTCAGGAGGGGACCGTACGAAGAGGGAACCGTGAACATCGGTGAGTTTTTGGCTATCGTGCTCGGCCTGGCGTGGCTGAAAAAACACAAGCTGAATATGCCCATTTATACTGATTCACGGACAGCCATCAGCTGGGTGAAGAAGAAAAAGGTGAATACGAAACTGAAGAAAACATCAAAGAACGCAAAGTTGTTTTATGCCGTTACCAAAGCGCTGGAATGGCTAAACAAAAATAAATACGATGATATTGAAATTTTGAAATGGAGAACGGATGCCTGGGGGGAGATTAAGGCGGATTACGGAAGGAAGTAGGTGTGTGAGCGACGGGGCGAGAGGGCGACGGGGCGAGGGGGAGAGGGTTATGCCGGTTTGTTCGAAATGGCGGGCTTCTTTCTGATTTTGTCGTTCCAGACAACCCATAAGGCGAACATGGCAGCATAAAACAAGGGGCGATAAATATAGTCGTGGGCAAAATCAAAATACTGAGGGTAATAAAACAGTTGTACCGATAAACCAAAGATACGGAGCAAATTCACTAAATGAACAACCAGCAATCCCAACGGAATATACCAGAGTTTTTTCTTCCACGGACCGGGATACAAAATCATCAAAACAATCCATTGTAAAAATTGCTTGAAACCGGAACAACTGTGGTTGATACCGACATAGCCACCTGCAATGTAGATGGTATGCTGCTCATCACTGGTGGTGAACTCATATCCCGTAAGGTGCGACAAAGCCCATACAGCATTGTGATACACCAGGTTGGTGAGCCAGTCTCTCAGCGCATATATCTGGTCGTAAACAGGCCAGAATTGCAGCTGGTAAGCCCACCAGCGGTACAGATAATGGAATCCGAAGATGATCACCAGAAACACGACTACTTCGATGAGAGGGCGTAGGATGGGGTTTTGAGTAGTTATGTTGTGACGTTTTTTTAGCATGGTTTATTTACGATAGGGCCACTGAAGCGATGGGGCGACTGAGGCGATGGGGCGACTGAGGCGACTGAGGCGACGGGGCGACGGGGCGAGGGAGCGAGGGAGCGACGGGGCGATATTGGGATAGATGGTGTTCATTTAAACTGACCAGTTGCCGGGCTTACGTATCATGTTTACGATCATGGCGATAATATGGTCGTATTTATCAGTCAAATCTTTATAGAGTTTCTCATTGATATATCCACAAGCTAATGCATAATCCAGCCAAACCTGTGTTTCGGCGGCTTCTCCTTCCGAATCGGATAATTTGGAAATAAATGCTTTTGGATAACGCCTTTTGCGGAATGCTTCGGCCAAATTGCCAGATACAGATCTAGAAGACCTTCTGATCTGATCGGTCAGCGAATATGTTTCTTCTTTCGGAAATGATTTTGTCATATCAAATATTTCCATTCCTGAGGAGAAAGACAATTGAAAAACTTCTAAATCTTTGTGCGTTTTGATTTTGTTCATTTTTCTTTATCATGTTTTTTTAATACTTCAAGCGGGATAGAGGTTAAAAACCGATGTTGGCACCGAAGGAGAACGTTTTGGTCTTGCCTTGGTAATATTCCGGGGTGTGTTTATCTACGTTTCCGGTGGCGTTTCCCGACATAAAGCTCATATACACATACGTATTGTATAAAATCTCGTAGCGGGCGTCAAACCGGATGGTCTGGTTTTCCCAAGTGATGTTATCGAGCGGCTTCAGTTTGTGCAGATCACAGTCGGGGTCGGTGGCGCATTCGGCATAATCATATTCATCGCCATGCTGGCCGAGGGTGTATGCCAGTTTAAAATGAAGGCCTCTCAGCGGTTTGTATTGCAGAGCCACATAGATCTCCTGGCTGTTATCCCACAGATAGTGTCCCATATTGTACAGGTTGGAAGCGTATGAAATGGTTTCGATCTTATGCTGGTAAACCAACGGATTGGTGCGTGTATATTCTACGGTCAGTGCCACATTCCTGAGGAGAAAATCGCTGAGACGGAAACCTGCTTTCAGACTGTATAAGTTGTACTCTTCTTTGGCTTTCAGGTGGTT
>DGOT01000138.1:3443-5995 GCA_002389465.1 Bacteroidales bacterium UBA4459
GAACTGACATTGAAGAACATCTGCGAATTTTGCCCCACACCTCCTGTAGTTGCATTATATGTATGATCCACCGATTTATAAAACAGGAAGGGGATCAGATAGGCTATCTGCGGCCCGGCAGGATCGCTGTAAACAATAGAATTCCCAAACGAGAAGATAAAATTTTTAAACGGCAGGAAAGTAAACATATTGGAAGCGATGTATTTGGGATAGAACACCTTGCGGTAGGTACCATCCGACCAGTATGAGCTGGCGCTGTCGATCACTTCCGACACCAGCCACCCGTGGAAATAATCGAACTGGAACCAGCGGACCGGTTTCAGGTTGAATTTGATCATGGCAAAGGAAGGCGTTCTGCCTGCCTGGATATTTGTTCCGTTATATCCGGCGCCCCACTCCACATGGTCTTTCACCACACCTACCGAGCCCCATTTCCACGAGGCCATCAGTCCGCCGCGGGCTTCGCTGTAGTCAATTCCTTCATCACCGTAATCTTTAAAGGGGACCCCTCTGTCCTGCACAAAATAATCGGGTGTAACCATCAGTTTGTTCACGTTGTTGTCGCGTAGGCTGGTGTAGAAACCGAAGTTCTTTCCGATATATCCCCAGGCGTTGGCGCCCCACCATGTCTGACTAAGCCATCCATTTTTGTTGGTGCTGAAGCTGCCGCCTACCACAGGCTGCAAAGCCATGGTAAACAACGAATCTTTATAAAACAGGCCGGGGGGATTAAGTGCCAGCCCGAAGCTGTTCTCTTTGTTTGCCCAGGTTGTTTTGGGGTTCAGATGCAGCGTCGGGTCTGCTTCCAGACTGTAGGCCGTAAGATAGAATTCCAGTTCTTTTTCCTGGCGTTTGCTCAGCAGCCCTTTGCTTTCTTCCGATTTTTGCCGGATGATGTTCAGCTTCTCTTCGATCATCTTCCGCGCATAAGGTTTGATAATTGAGTTCAGTTCGATGATCTTCAGGCTGGCCATTTCATCGAGGTAGTCGTATATGTTGGTGTTGGAAATATGTTCATAGACTACCTGCGCCTGCAGCGTGGTTGCCAGTAAAAGGCTGAGAATGATAAAGTATATATGCTTCATTTTGTCGCTTTTTTAGTTATTTAAAGTTAACTTTTCAGGACTCCACACAATTTTCAATTTTATTCGTTCATTTCTTGTCTTGCTGCATCTGGTTTTAGTTGCTGCGTGCACCTTTAAAGAAGATGTTCCACATGGCTTTGAAGAAGTATCTTACATCCGTCATAAACGGGTGTTTTCTGTGTGCTTCGAGGTAGTGCATTTCCGACTCCATGATTTCTTTGAGGGTTTTAGGCATATCGGCATAGAAGGGAGGGATCAGTCCCGGTTTTGTCTTCAGGCGCTTTTTTTTCAGCTCTTCCGAATACAATTCAAAATATTGCCTGCTTAGCGGCCGGACCCCCACCAGCTTCATATCCCCCGCAATGATGTTGATGAACATAGGCGTTTCGTCCAGCCAGAACTTTCTAAAGATCTTTCCCGAGGTGGTCACGCGGAAATCGTTCTTAAACTTTCCACCTTCCTGAAGCTTGTGTTTTTCATATACATATTCCTGCAGGTATTCGGAATACGCATGCATGGTACGCAGTTTATAGACTTTGAACAGCCGTCCGTTTTTCCCGTAACGCCTCAGGCTGATCAGCGGTCCGTAGGTGGGATTGTGGTCGTAGCTGGGTTCCTTGATTTTACGCATCACAAAAAATAGTTCGTTATAAACATAGCGTTCATCCACCAGCTCAAAGCCGCACGAATAGAGCCTTCCCAGTATTTCGGCATGCGGGATAGCCCGTTCGTAGCCCAGTGTTACAAAAAAGTAGATGCGTTTGGTAAGCCACAGTTTCGGAATAATCCGGGTGAAAAATACATCGAATGAATAGCTGATCCAGTTAAACGGGAAGATATACTGTTTGAGCATGCGCTTTTTGCGGATATCCTTTGTTTCGACACAGCCAATGAACAATCCGCCATAAGGCACACGTTCGTTGATGATCTCAAAAAACTTGTTAAGCCTCCGGATATCGTTTACCCGGTGCAGGTTGACCATTTTGTTGTAATAGCCGTCCGCCAGCGTTTCGACATTGGCAATTTTCGTAGTGTTGAACACCACAGCATGCGGATCGCCTACATCTACGTAACGGTTCAGGTAATTGAACAGCCGTTTGCTTTTTGTATCTGCAATGAATTCTCGTTGCGCCTGCCTTCTCTGCCGGGTCTTTTCCCTGTCAAACTCTTCATGTATAAAAGGAGGAAAAACCTTTGTTTTCGCATCCTTAGGCTCTACCTCTTCCTCTCTGAGTTGCTGGGCAAACTTATAGGCCGAAAATACATAGCCGATCAGCAATTCAAGTACAGTCGACAGGCCGATGGTACCGAAAACAATCAGGCGCGAATAGCTGAACAGGTTGTTGAAATAGATCAGCGAAGTGACAATGCCAATGATGGTAATGTTGGAAATAAGCGTGTACACATATATATCTTTCGGCTTTTTAATTTTATGTAACTGGTATTTTCCAATGACCAGGGAGACAA
>DGOT01000138.1:6015-7159 GCA_002389465.1 Bacteroidales bacterium UBA4459
GCTTTTGAAGCAGGTTTCACCCATATAAAAAATAAAAAGCTGAGCGTTACCAGCACTACATCCACCATGATATATAAAATCCGGAATCGTTTTTTCCTCAGACGTTTTATGTCATCCACTTCGGTCTTCATCTGACTGCTGTCATACTTTGTTAAAAAGTCTCAATATGTTGTACGATATTTCTGTTACAAAATAAAGTGTTCTGTTGTTTATTTTACTGAATCTGCCGGGATTGGTTGTCTTTTTTCCGAAATGCAGCTTAAAATCACGGACACCATATGGCTTTGCGGGTGTTCCCAGTCCCATAAAATCAAAGTGTTTCAGTTTATTTTCCAGGGCATAGTTGATGGGTACCCAGGTTGCCAACACGCTGGGGTATTTCTTTCTGTTCTGCTCATCCAGGCCAAAAATATACCATTCGTAGATATTTCTTCCGGAGGTTACCGGCGCCACCACGCCACCGATTACTTCTTCACCGGCTGCGACCAGCCGAACGATGCCCAACTTCCCTTCCCGGCTCATCCGGTAAAACTGTTCGAAAAAAGAATAGTCCGGCAACGGTTTCCGTACCCTGTTTTGGTACAGGTCTCTGATGCGCTGATAAAACACACGCATTTCTTTCTCATCACGGGGCGGGCGAATGACGCTTCCGTCAGCAAGTCCCTTTTTTATCTGGCGCAGCTTGCTTTTGCTGATGGTCTGTTCTGTTTCGGTTCTTCCGGATGTCTGCACCAACAAATTCAGCCTATCGGTAAAACTGTAGCCGCAGGCATGAAAAATCTGTGCCTGTGCTTCCGGCCATTCGATAAAATTCCGAAACTGGATGTACACCGATTTCTTTCCGAGTACTGTGGAAAGGGTGTGCAGCAGTTCCTTCAAGAGCTGAAGATGTTCTTTGCCTGTGTCGTCAACCAATGGTCCGCCGTAAACAATGGTACGCGATGACAGCCGGCCTCTCCATCCGCTGTATTCTTTAATAATGACTGCCAGCAACACGCCACGAACAGTTCCTTTTTCATCTCTGGCAAGGAATATATGCGGGGAGTATTTATGGACGTTGCCATAGAAGTCGTACATCTCCGGCGACTGAAACACGGTATTATCCGGGTGTTTGCCGATGAACTCCGCCCATGCTTTCCGATCT
>DGOT01000233.1 GCA_002389465.1 Bacteroidales bacterium UBA4459
AGCGTTGCTTCGTGAATTTCAGCTCCGTCAAATACGCCGCATCCCGACAGGATAACAGCAAATTTTTTCTTTTCCATGACGTAAGATATTAGTAGTTTGTAAAAATTATTTTGTGATAGCTAAATTACAAATAATACTTTGGATTGAAGTCGCTTTGGGGGTATGCTCCTTGTCTGAAGCACTAAAAAGGGCCATTCGAAAAAATTCGAACAGCCCTGGAGCATCATTAAATATATTTTTACTAAAACCACCCGAACTTAAGTGATACACTGGCATTGAACGAATTTAATGCATTTTTGTCAATAACAATGCTAACAGGATCACCCGTAATTTTGTCAAGATATTTATATGTCAGGTTAATGCCATCGGTTAACCGATAACTGGCTCCCAGTGCAATGCGAAAACATTTCGCAATATTAAACTCGACGTCTACACCGGGTTCGAAAACGAAATACACATCAGTATCGTAATAATAATTATCATAGTAGTAAGAATTATACTCTCCCCACCCGTTAGCAGGATTTGCTGTTACGCCTCCAACTCCAAGAATTATCGGAAAAGAAACATGAACAGGTGACATGGGCAGGACAATAGGTTCAAACATCAAACCGCCATAACCGCCCGCCAGAAAATATTCGGAAGGATTATAAGTATCGTTTGTACTGAAGTCGCTGAAGAACCCCCGGCCAGCAAGTCCTAGACCAAAGTGATGATTTGCTATCCAGGCAAACTGGGATGACTCGGTTCAGGCCGATGTCATTCATCTGTTACAAAAACTTATTCCCAGGGGCGTCTGGCTGCACGACCAACAGGATGGTAATGGCGATTCACAACTGAAAGCAGGTATTATTGGGCCTTCAGAAACCATTCCAATAGTTGATGGCAAAACGGGATTATCCACCTGACAAAATATCTTCTTTTGCGAGTTTGACGGACCCAGAAGTAACAGAAAAATCATGGTTACAATTACAAGCACCATATAAAAAAGGCCACGCATTTTGCACAGCCTTTCAGATTTTTAACCTTCGGGATAGTATTTATCCCCTTTTATATACAATGGCCACAACCGTAACATCATCGCCGCCCATATTGATGGTCATGCCGTAAGGACGGTCGTCTTTGATATCAATTTGGGCCTTGCCGGCTTTCCCGGTGAGCTGTTGCCAGATGGTTACTGCCTGGTGTACGCCTGTTGCTCCGGTAGGGTGTCCCCATCCGATAAGTCCGCCGGTAGTATTCATGGGCATGTAACCATCTCTGGCTGTATTGCCTGCGTCAACCCAGTCGGCACCTTCACCTTTCTTGGCTAGTCCAAGGCCTTCAACAGCAAGGATTCCTGCTATTGAAAAACAGTCATGGGTTTCGATAGTTCCAATTTGATCAATAGTTACCCCGGCACTTTCCATAGCCTGTTTGGCTGCACGAGGAATGGCTTCCAGTTCAGTAAGATCCTTAGGATCATTGGTAATATCACGAATAACCTGTGCCCATCCTATTACTTCAACAGCATCTTTTTTATCAACTCCTATTCTTTCCAGCCCATCTTCTGAACAGATTGCAATACCCGATGCGCCATCCGAAACCTTTGAACAATCCAAAACCGAGAGATGATCAACAAAGGCAGTTCCATTTGGTTTCATTTTTAACGCGAGAGCATAAGGATCAGAAACTGTATTGTGGTGTTCTTGTGCAGTTGGATCAAGCCTGGCGTTTTCCATGGCATTGGCAAACCAACGTGCCATTCCCTTCCGCGCTCTTTCAAATCCATACTTTTCATAATAGGCACCTGCACGATCACTAAATTGTCCAGGGAAAAAATAAGCATGTCCATGTTTGCGTTTCTGATACCAGCCTGCACCGGCAAGAATATCCGCACCATATATTGCTTTTACCGTATTTTGCACTTCCACACCAAGCGTTAAAACAACATCAGCTGTTTCCGCGAGTATCGAACGTATGCCATACGTAAGGGCAAGGCCTCCTGAGCCACAGGCGCCTTCAACACTTGTCGCCGGTTTCCATTGTAGCTTTTCATCTATCATAGGTATAAATCCGGGGAGGTTAGCCTGTTTATTAAAACGGGCAGCCATAAAGTTTCCAAGTACAGATTCATCTACATTATCAGGACCGCCAATTTTTTCAAGAACTCCTTTGCCGGCTTCACTTATATAATGCTCAATTCCCGGGCGAGGTTTTTTTGGGTGAAATTCTCTACGACCTGTACCTAATGACACGGTATTATAACCGGCTGTCATATATACTTTTCTTCTTAATTTTTTCATGATTCAGATTTTTTAATCAAAGAAATTATTTACCGGACCATATGCATGATAAAATCCTGTGAGCATCACTGTATTCACATGGTCAATTTCATCAGCTACTTTATCAGCCACCAGCTTTTCACCGATTTCTTTTGAACGTTTTCCGTAGTTAACGGCAAGCACAGCACCCAGTTCGTTACTCGATTTCAGGTCGTCGAAGAATTGACGCAACAGCTCATCTTTGTTTCTGTTACGGATGATGCTCTTCCATGCTACGTGCGATTCAGGTAAGGCCCCCATCATTTCATCACACTCGTCTTTGAACTCTTCCAGATCAACATAATGTTGTTTATGGATATCCCAGACTCCTGTTATTTTCCCTCCTTTGTACCGGAGGAACCCGTCTTTTTGAGCTCCGCTGGAGTATTGTCCGCCTTTCACTCCTTGCTCCATCATTTTATCCAGCAGATGGTGTTGCAGTCCTTCATCAGGGTTGAACGGGTTCATCACGTTCAGGATAAACTGAACCACATCGATGCCAACGTAATCAATCAGTTGAAAAATTCCCATCGGCCTTACCAGATAATCCTGAGTGATTTTGTTGATGATGTATACGGCTTCGTAAAGTGGAATGTCTTTTTCGGCGGCCAGCGCTTCGGCTTCTTTGAGTCCGTGCAGGGCATCGCGCATAAAATGTCCGTTGCCAATAAAACCGGCAAAGTCATTGGAAGGAACGACAACTTTTCTCAGGTTTTTGGCATATTCCTGTGCAAAGGCAATGGCTTCTTCAGTAGTTTTCTCAGTGGTAATCAATTCGACAAGGCGTTGAACTGCCGGCGGATTGTAGAAGTGAAATCCCAGCACCCGACCGTCCAGCCCGGCCTCCGACTCAATCAGGTTAATCGGTACCGAGGATGTGTTGGTGAAATACCAGGGTTTATTCGGATTGTTTTTGTCAATGCCGGAAAGCAGTTTTACTTTCAGAGCCCGGTTCTCGCTCACAGCTTCAAAAATCAGGTTCGACTTATACGCTGCTTCCATGGAAGTTGCCGGCCTGACAATATTCAGTACATCAAAAATATATTCATCAATGATGTCAAAATTTTCCACCAGATCATCGCGGTCGGCATAAGCTTTGCGTAGCCACACTGTTTTTTTCTCAGCTACTTTCCGTACCTGTTCGCGCATATATTTCATCAACCCTGATAAACCTGCCGGATCAATATCAATGGCATTTAAAACAAAAGATTTGTCTTTGTTTTCGGGTTTCAGGCTGAGGTCGGCCATTTCCACGGCCGTGAGCAGCAAGATGCCGCTACCCATTTTGCCCGCGGCTCCCAATACTGATGCGTTTTGTAATCTTTCTTCGTAGGTCATATTAATAAGTTAAAAGTTTGAAGTCAAAAGTCAAAAGTTTTAAAATAACGTTCAATTGACCAGGACTAATATTATTAATTTTTATTTTTTATTTTATAAACGATGGATCCAAGAATTTTTTTTATCTGATTTGATTCATCAATTAAAAAGTCTATCTCTTTTGAATTATTATCTGATTTATTTAAAGCTATTTCTTTTAATAATCTTAACCAATAATTACTTTCTCTCATTTCCCGTAATGAAATCTCAACTTTATAAGTAAAATCAGCTGAAGAAGATGCTGATTGGGCTTCTTCGTAATTGGCCCCTACAGAACCGGCGGATTTTACCAGTTGATATTTTATTACTTTGTATTCGGCATCTTCAGGCAGTATCCTTGTAAAAAGGATAACTCTTGCGGCAAATTTAAAAAGTCTTTCACTAAGTTCATTGCCTTTCATTTAACTAAATTTAATCTACTTTTACCTTTTACCTTTTGCCTTTTACCTTAATTCCTTACCATTCCGGCTTCCGTTTTTCAAGAAAAGCTTTCATTCCCTCTTTCCCTTCCTTACCTTCTCCGAACAATGAGCTGAATTCTTCTGCTTCGAGAGCTTCCCCTTCATTTAGACTCAGATCCATTCCCCGCCTTACAACCCGCTTCACTTTTTTTATGGCCGAAGGGCCTTTTGAAGCTACGTTTTTAGCAATCTTCAGAGTTTCTTCCATTAGGTTCTCGGGTTCAAAAACTTTTTGCACAAGACCGATACGCAGGGCATCGTTAGCGCCTATCATATCAGCTGTCATGAGCAGATAGAGCGCATCACCCATACCTACCAGTCGCGAAAGGCGTTGTGTGCCGGCATATCCGGGGATCAATCCCAGGTTGACTTCCGGTTGCCCGAATTTTGCTCTGGTGCTGGCAATACGAAAATCACAACCCATAGCCAGTTCGAGTCCTCCTCCAAGAGCAAATCCGTTGATGGCTGCAATAACGGGAATATTCAGCTCGCCGAAACTGCTAAAAGTGTTTTGTCCGAGTTCCGAAAAAGCTTTCCCTTCTTCGGAAGTTTTGTCCACCATTTCGGCAATATCGGCACCAGCCACAAAAGCTTTCCCCTCACCTGTAATTATTATGGCGTTTACCGAAGTGTTATTTCTCACTGCGGCAATGTAATCATCCATTTCGTTAAAGAAACGGGTGTTCAGTGCATTCATGGCCTCTGGTCTGCTGATAGTAACAACGGCTATACCGTCAATTACTTCTGTTTTAAGTATTTTATATTCCATTTTATCTGCTTTTTTATAGAGATATCAAATTTACTAAAATAAGCCTGAAATTGAAGTAAAATCAAATGGAATTTCTTCTTAAAAAAAACCTTGCAACTAAGTTTTAATATTATTTTAACAGCAGACCACAAAATATTGTCCTACTTTTGTTGAGAAAAGGAAAATTAGTGTGAAGAATTTGATTAAACCAATAACAGGATTTTTATTATTGCTGTCGGTTTTATGGTCAACAACCGGAATTACTGTTTATTCACATTACTGTTCTGAATCCAAAGGTGTCATTAGAAGTCTTTTTGTTAATGACGCAAAATGTGAGCACCACGAAAAAGGTCTTGCAATGAAATCTTGTTGCAAAGAAGAGAAGAGATCATGTCAAACTGAAAATGCGGATTCGGATTGTTGCGCCACACAAAAACAAGTCTTTAAAC
>DGOT01000115.1 GCA_002389465.1 Bacteroidales bacterium UBA4459
GATTTTTCATGTGCGTGTTTGTTTGTATTAAGTGTTTCTGTTTATGATTTCATTTTACTATGTCAATTCTCATTCTTTTCTTTGCATCCAAGAAAACACGCTATGAGCAAAACACTGATTGAACGAGCATTACAGCCGCTCAACCTGTTATTTTGAACAGTAAACCAGAAAACCACTTAAAACAAAGCGAGGATAAGCCCTAAGACCCTTCTTTTGGAAAACATATTGTGAGAGGCCCTCACAAGTAAATACGAATAAATTGCCCCTAAACGGGGAATCATTGCGGCTCATTGTTTGTTCTGTTTGTTCTTCTTGTTAAACGGTCTCTCTAATTGCTTGTTTTAAAGACCGTTAACGTGCTTGTTTTGTTTTTATCTCATGCTATTGTATTCTATACGTGAATCTTTTACGTAAAAAGCGGCTGGAAAGATACATAATAATATAATATGGTGCAAGCACCAAAACTGAAAATAATCCTGCCAGGCCCTCATCCAGGCCGATAAATGTGAAAATAACCAGGCTGATGAATACCAGTAAAAACGGGAAAACATATCCCAGTAATACAGCCCAGGTTCCCAGTGATTCTTTCATTTCAACAGTGACCTGTGCTCCTACTTTAATATCCTTATCATCCTCATATAAATCCACTTCAATAATTTTCTCTTCCACATCGCTCAGCGAACAAGAACCTTTTATCTGGCATGAAATACAAGCTGATTTAGCAATGATAGACACTAATGCTCTTCCATCACTGATATTTTGAACCATTCCGCTATGTGTAACTATACTCTCTTTCACTTCTCTTTCAATTTATTAAGGTGTTGACAGGGAAACAGGAATAATCTTTCCATTTATCTGATGATGTGCTTTCAGTGCAAAATCAATAATGAATTCAGCCATTTCTTCAGCGGACACAGGTGCTTTATAACCCGGAAATGCTTCAGAAAGCATCTCCGTTTGCACCGCTCCCAAAGCCAAAGCATTAGCTCGGATATTCTTATCTTTCAACTCTTCAGCCAAACACTCGGTGAAAACGCCCAAAGCTCCCTTACTGGCACTGTAAAGTGAAAGTCCTGGAAACTTGGCACTTCCCTGGTAACCACCCATACTGGAAATATTCACAATATGCGCCTTATCAGAAAAATACGGTAATAAACCTTTTACAAGTTTAAAGACACTCTTTATGTTGGCGCTGAAGATGTTATCAAAATCATTGTCGCTCAATTCTGTTAATGGCTTGTTAATTAATAAACCAGCGTTGTTGATCAACACATCCACACCGGAAAAAGCATCTGTAATACCTGATACGAGTTTGTTGTAATTTTCCTGCATCAGGTCAAAGGCTAAAAACTCATACATATTGTTGTTTTCGTATTGCCGCAGCAATTCCATCTCCTTTTTACTACGTGCCACGGCAAAAACATGATGCACTCTTTTTTCAAGCAGTTGCTTCACTATTTGAAAACCTATTCCCCGGCTTGCGCCTGTTACAACAATATTCATAATTCTGATTGAGGGACCAAAAGTACTAAAATGATAAAATGAAGAATAAAATCCTGAGCAATTAAATATACGGTTTGAGTGTATCGAGCATTTATTTCGTATTTTTGAATTAAGTAATGCAATCATGAAAAAATGCACATAGAAGAAATAGTCGGGCTGGCACTCGAAGAAGATATAGGTGACGGAGATCACACATCGTTAGCAACAATTCCGGAAGAGGCAACGGGAGAAGCGGTGCTGACAGCTAAAGACCAGGGAATTATTGCTGGAATTGATGTTGCCCGTGAAGTATTCAGGCAGGTTGACAACACCATCAATATGAACATTTTGGTTGATGACGGCAGTGCCATAAAAAAAGGTGATAAGATCTTTTATGTTTCCGGAAAAGCACGATCGCTGCTGACAGCCGAACGGACCGCACTGAATTTTTTACAAAGGATGAGCGGTATTGCTACCTTTACACGAAAACTGGCAGATCAGCTAGAGGGTTATCCGGCAAAGTTACTGGACACACGGAAAACAACGGCATGTAACAGAACTGTGGAAAAACTGGCGGTTAAACTGGGCGGTGGGCATAACCACCGGTTTGGGCTGTTTGATATGATCATGATCAAAGATAACCATATTGATTTTTCGGGAGGTATCGAAAAAGCCATCCAGGCAACGCGCAATTATTTGAAAGTAAAAGGAAAAAACCTGAAGATAGAGATTGAAGTTCGTAACTTCGACGAACTGGACGAGGTGCTTCGGGTTAGTGGGGTGAACAGGATTATGCTGGATAATTTTACACCCGATGACCTGAAAAAAGCTGTGGATATTATTGACGGCCAATATGAAACCGAAGCATCGGGAAATATAAGCATGGACAATATCAGAAATTATGCCCGGACGGGAGTTGATTTTATCTCGGTTGGTGCGGTAACACATCAAATAAAAAGTCTGGATTTGAGTTTGAAAGCAATTTAACATTACAACAGTGAACTTAACGCGACAATTCAGATATATAATCATCAGCATTGACAGGTGGCTGCACCGGAAACTTCGTTTTATAGTACTTCCCGGTTTTGAAGGCATGCCGCTTTATGACGTGCTGACTTTTTTCTTCCGTGGATTATTCAAAGGAGTAATCACTTACAGGGCTGCTGCTATTGCTTTTAACTTTTTCCTGGCACTCATCCCTTTTATCCTTCTCATCTTCAGTCTGATTCCTTTTGTAACAACAATAGATTTCCAGAAAGATATGCTGGAAATGCTGGACAAGCTTATTCCTTCCAGCATCTACAATATGGCTGAGAGTACACTTACAGAAATCATCAGCAGGCCTTCTACAAAACTCTTATCCGTTGTATCCATGCTTTCGATTTACTTCTCGGTCAACGGAATAGACACCATTCTGGAAGGATTCAACCAGAGCTACCACCAAACCGAAATGTGGCCCTGGTGGAAACAAAAAGTGCAGGCATTTTTTTTGGTCATCGGCCTATCCATTCTCATTTTTATTTCGATGACACTACTGAACTTCGGCAAGCACATCATCAACTACTTTTCGACTCAGGAGATTATCACTCATCAGCTGACTCTTTTCTCGCTTACAATTTTACAATGGCTGATCATTCTTTTCAGCATACTGCTCAGCATCTCCTTCCTTTATTATTTTGGCCAGGCAAAAGACCGCAAAATTAACAGTTATCGGTTTATATCCCCGGGGGCGCTGCTGGCCACCATTCTGTTTGTATTAGGCGGACTGCTGCTGAAGATGTATTTTGAGAATTTCTCGCGGTACAACCTGGTTTACGGCTCTATCGGATCACTGATCATCCTGATGATTTGGCTTTATTACAATGCCATCATCCTGCTGACAGGCTACGAACTTAATGCCAGCATCCGTAAATCGCGGTCAGAGGCCATTTTGAAATATAAGGTTGTTGAATGATATCTTTAAATTAGTCAGGACATTCTACTGCCGTAAATCTCGGAGAGCCATTATTGTCAGGTGTCAATCTCCAACATTGGCCATCCGGTGATCTTAAAATAATCCCTCTCCCTATTTCATTTATATAAATATCTCCGCCGGAGACTTCTAATTTTGTATTAGCGTTAGACGTCCCTATACCCACGTTACCTGCTTCGTCAATTCTTATTCTTTCTATTGTAGCACCATTTAAACTGGTCTCCAATCTAATAACGCCTTCCTGTGCTCTTAGCAATAAACCGGCTCCAGTTGTCCATAACTCGCCATAATCAGCCTGATTGGGTGATGCCGTATACGTTTCTGACAAATGTGTTAGGCTTGTATAAGATCCATTTTGACCTGCAGACAATCTAAGATTAACAAGTGAATGCGACCCGACCGAATAATTGTAAAGCCTGATAAATGATCTTCTGTCGCCTTCGCTATCTTCAACATCTTCTATATGCAGTCTATATTCTGGATTATTTGTTCCTATACCCACATTTCCATTATTATAATAAATTGAAGAGCCATTTCTCTTCCATGGAGATTCATCTAGCTCAACAGTATTGCCATTTGACAAACTAAGTTCATTCCCTCCATAACTTAAAGTCTGTAATTCATTGGTTGGATCATGGTCTGCATCATTCACCTCATCATGTGTAACTGTCATAGCATGCATGGCATACGGAACCGATAACAATTGCGAAGTTCCGAGTAAATGAAAATCTTCATTTCCGGTTTCATCAAATTCGAGTTTAAGGAAATGCTTATCAGACCCCCAATCAATGTCAGTAAAAACTCCCAATTCAGGGATGCCTGACCCTATATCCAAATTAACCATTCCATATTTATCGGTTTGCGTGAGATGTTTTTCAACATAAACATCTTCGCCCATGGCGCTCCCTGATAAAACAGAGACTCGGAAACTTAAATACGTATTATCTATAACGTTACCAGAAGCATCTCTAATCACTGCCTGATATTTAAAAGCGTCAGCTAACTGCGAAAAGCCTAATTGATAACAAAGAAGAAATAATACTATTATATTGAACCTTCTCATATTATTTAATTTTAAGTAATTTTCTCACTGAGCTAATTTTTGTTCTGTCCAGAAACAATATATTATAGTATCCAGGAACTAATTCGGAAACATCAATTTTAATCTTATTTATACCACTTGCCATGTAAGCTCTTTTGACATATTGCCCCAGAGAATTGACAAATAGTAATTGAATGTCTTTTTTGATGGGAGTCTTCAGCTCAACGTAAAGATTATCCGAAAAAGGATTCGGATAAATCAGAGCTTCATTATCATAACCGTCCAAAATAAATGATATGCTATCAGTATCCGGTTGCTGGTATCCCTCAATAAAATTTAAAGTTTCTGAAAAATAACTATTTATTAAGGGTTCTCCTAATGTCCAACTTATTCTTATTCCGTCAATTGTCACTTCTGCTCCGTCAGACGAAATAATATCTCTTTCAATAGTTTGACTTTTTGCTATTTGGAAAACAAAAAATAATAAGCATA
>DGOT01000255.1:0-7855 GCA_002389465.1 Bacteroidales bacterium UBA4459
GACCCTCCCGACGCTTTAGTCGGGATGCTCTGAACCAACTGAGCTAAACTCCCGCGCTTTTTAAGAACGTGCCCCATAGGGGTTTTTAAAGCGAGTGCAAATATACACCTATATTTTTATCTGTCAATAAAATATTAAAAATTTTTGCCCTGCCAGGTATTTCTCTTTTCCAGCTCTTTTTCTATGGCCACGTTGATCTGGTCGTTGCGGATAAGTCCCCAGCCAGGCCCGGCAAGATAGCTTGGCGGAACTTCGCCGGCAAAGCGTTCGATGATAAATCCAGGATTCAGTTTTTCAACAAAACGTATGATAAAATCGATGTATTCTTCGAAAGAGAAAAGATCATAATCGTTGGGCCGGAGGGCATAATCCTTAGCCATTGTTGTTCCTTCTACAATCTGTAGCTGGTGAAACTTGATACTGTCCAACGGTAGCTTGTTGATCTCTTCAGCCGATGTCATCATCATTTCGCGGCTTTCGCCGGGCAGGCCGAAAATAAAATGGGCGCCCACATTCAGACCGTATTCTTTTGAAAGGTGGATTGCTTCGACCGATTCCTTATAACTGTGTTGCCTGTTGATACGTTCAAGCGTCGAGTTATAGATGCTCTCTATTCCGTATTCAACAGTGATGTAATGCTCTTTTGCCAGTTTGCCCAGGTAATGCAGTTTCTCCCTGTCAACACAATCGGGTCGGGTACCGATGACTAAACCAATAACACCCGGTTGTGCCAGTGCTGTTTCATAAAGTTCTTTCAGGTGCACAAACGGGGCATAGGTGTTGGAATAGGGCTGAAAATAAACCAGATATTTGCTGGCCCTACGGTAACGCACCTGATGAAATTCAATACCTTCCCTTACCTGTTGGTCGATTGGCTTTTCGGGGTTGCAATATGAAGGATTGAACGCATCGTTATTGCAATAAGTACAGCCACCACGACCTTTGGTGCCGTCGCGGTTAGGGCAGGTGAAGCCCGCATCCACACTAATTTTTTGGACACGCTGCTCAAATACTTTTTTAAAGTAAGGCGCATAGGCATTGAATCGGCGAGTATGACCCCATGAAAAAGTTAATTCTGGCATGCAAATAAGTTTAGCTTACAATATTACTCAAAACAAGAAAAGGAGGTGATTTTTAAAAATCACCTCCTTTTGGATATGTATCTATTGTTAAAAACTAATTGTTACTCAGATACTCTCTCAAGCCATTTTAACATAAAGAGCATCATTATCATTGACATCAGACAAACTCCTACAAATACACCCCAAGTTATCCACAAAGGAATAGAGGTATATAAAATGGCACCAATAAATAATAACTGGTTGCCCAAGGCTGTGGCGCCAAGCCAACCACCTTGCATAAGTCCCTGGTACTGCGGAGGCGCAACTTTTGAAACAAAGGCAATTCCTAAAGGGCTGATAAATAATTCAGCAACTGTAAGAATAAAATATGTACCTAACAATAAGAGCGGAGTTACTTTTTGAGTATCATATAGAGGTGTACCACCCATATCAGGATTAATTGAAGAATATAATGGTAACGTTGTTGATCCTATGGACATCAGAACGTATGCTAATGCCGCGATAAGCATACCAATTGCAATTTTTTTAGGAGTTGAAGGTTCTATGCCTTTATTCTTCAGCCAACCAAAAAGTCCGACAATAACGGGAGTTAAGAACACCACAAAAAACGGGTTCATTGCTTGAAACGACTCAACTGACAAATTAAATCCCGCAAAATGCAATGCTGTATAATCACGAGCAAAGAATGTAAGTGTTAGCCCATTTTGATGGAAGGAGAACCAGAAGAAAATCACAACACCATATACAGCCAACAGTGCATATATGCGCTGCCTGACTTCTTTAATGTCCATTTTAATTTCCTGTGCATTGCCTTTACCATCTGTTTTAGTAACAGCTGCACTTGGATCGGGGAAACGTTTTTTGTTAAACAAATAAATAAAAAACGAAATAGCCATGGCTATAATCGCTATGCCAAAAGCATAATGAAACCCTTCAGTAAATATATTAAGATAATCGTTAGCAAAAGCAGTCAGGTCAGTTTGTGTTCCGTTTATAGTGGCTTCATTAGCCCATACCTGTAATTTGTCAACAGATTCAGTTGAAATAGTACCATTAAGTTGAGCATGACAAAGAGCAGGAAGGTCAGCATTATAAAGGAAATCATGTTGTTTTAACCACCAGGTCCTGATTCCGGGCGCAATGAAAGGGGCAACAACAGCNNGTACATCTGGCCAACCAAAGCCTGCAGGTTGCCTTTAAATAAACCGTTACCAAAGGCAATTACGAATAGTCCAATCAAAGTAAGAGTGAGGTACAAAGCCATGTTTGGAACAGGAGTAGGTGTTGGTATGGCCATAAGAAAATAACCCAGGGCCATCACTATTAAGCCTACCAAAATAGTTCCTTTAAAGTTCTTTGTTTTGTCAGCAATAATACCACCTACTAACGACAAGATATAAATCAGAGCATAAAACGTTGCGTAAATGTAGCCGGTAGTAGTAACGTCCAGACCGAATTTTGAAACAATAAACAATGACAGGATGGCCATCATAGTATAAAAACCGAAACGTTCGCCCATATTAGCGAGGGCTGCCGCAATTAATCCTTTAGGATGTCCTTTAAACATAATGTTGTATTTTAATTATAACTGATTTTCAATGAGCGACAAATGTAAAAAAAATAATCAGGTGTGCAATTGGAGTTGTAACGAGTTATTGACATATACTGTTGACGCTTCCTCTACTCTGTACGGCAGAACCGGAAAGATAGTAACTTTACTAAAATTTCATAAATCGAGTGTAATTTTATAGTTGATAAATCGTCATACAAGTAGAATGACCACGGAAGTTTTTAAAAATAAGCTGATGCCGTTAAAGCACAAGTTGTTCCGGCTGGCGAACAGACTGCTATCGAATGGCCAGGAGGCCGAAGATACCGTACAGGAAATCTATCTGAAAATGTGGAATATGCGCAACGAACTCGAAAAATATGATAATCACGAAGGGCTCATGATGACAATGACGCGCAACTTATGTTTGGATAAGCTGAAAAGTAAGAAGAACAAATATCCGGGTATCAATGCACATTACAAATCGGAAAACACCCCTGGCCCGCATGAACAAACAGAGTTGAAAGATACAGTCGAAAGAGTAAAACAGGTCATTCAAATGCTGCCCGAGCAGCAAAAGACTATTGTTCACCTGCGTGACGTAGAAGGTTACGAGTTGGAAGAAATCGTAACGGTTACAGGATTTTCTTTGAATTACGTCCGGGTGAATTTATCACGTGGAAGAAAGAAAGTAAGAGAGACAATACTTAAAATCCATAGCTATGAAACCAATTGAAATAGAGGAACTGTTAGAGAAGTTTTATAACGGAGAAACTACATTAAACGAAGAACAATTGCTGAAAGAATACTTTGAGCAGGAAACGATTCCGGAGCAGTTTTCGGAAGTGAAGGAGTATTTTATGTTTGTGCAAAAAGAGAAAGAAATGACATTGGACGAACTGTTTGATCAAAAGCTTTTTGCAGCTATGAATGAAGCTCCTTCAGAAAGAAACAGCAGAAAAGTATGGGTATACCGGTTGAGTGGTATTGCAGCAACGGTGATGGTTCTGGTATGGCTGGGCGTTGAAATATTTCAACCAAAACAAGTTTATGGGACAGTGACTGACCCGGCCCTTGCCTTCAACGAAACGCGAAATGCATTGAACCTGATAGCTTCCGAATTGAATATAAGCCTGAAGCCGGCTGAGCGAACTGTGCAGACCCTGGATAAAAGTTTGCGGAAAGTATATATGATAGAAAAATGGCATGCCACATTTGAAAAGACGGAAAAAATGTTTCGAATCGGCCAAAATATAACAAAAGAAAATTCATAAAAGATTTACTAATTAAATAATTATATCATGAAAAAATTAATAATAAGTTTGACAATTGTTGCCTTTCTACTGCCTGGATTGATGCGGGCACAAACCGCTATAGATCAGCTATATGATAAATATGCCGGACAGACGGGCTTTACGAGTATTAACATTAATCCTGATATGTTCCAAATGCTTTCAAGCATGGATATGAGCGACAGTTCTGAAAAGGCACAGGATGCACAAAACGCGATGGAACAGATTACAGGTCTGAAGATGTTGGTTTATGAGCCCGAAGAAGGCCAGAAAAATAAAGAGTTTATGGAAGATATCAGATCACTGAGTAAGATCAAGGGATACGAAGAAATGATGTCGGTGAATGACGGCGATGAAGTGGTAAAATTTTTAGCTAAAAAAGGAGCTAATGGAAAAATTATGGAAATGCTCATGATCGTTTTGGAGAATGATGAAGCTGTTGTGATGAGCATGACCGGCGACCTGGATATGAAAACATTCAACGAAATCTCAAACTCGCTGAACCTGAACGAAATTGAAGAATTGGATAAAATTGATGAATAAAATGAGAAAAATATCTGCAATCATCATCTCCTGTTTACTTCCGGCAATTACAATCGGGCAGACAGGCGGTATCGAAAAACTTTTTAAAAAGTATAAAAAAGTTGAGGGCTTTCAACTGGAAATCACAAAAACAGAGGGCGATATTAACACCGATAACAAGGGAACCTTATTCCAGTTTCTGAATGAGATTGATGAGATTTACGTGCTGAACTTTAATTACGGAGAAGGGGATTTAGCGCAATTAAAAACATTCAAATTAAAACTTCAGAAGTTGATTGATAAAGACGATTATATGCCTGTTATTGAGTTGAGCGGAGAAGATGATTTCCGAATATTGCTCCGAAAAGGAAGGGATAATGATGTAACGGAAGTGTTAATGATATCAGCTGATGAAGAGGAGTCATCATTTATCCTGGCAACCGATTAAAGAACTTAATTATCATTTGATCATCGATAAATTGCCTTCTATCCCGATAGCTATCGGGATGGAAGCGACTGTTTAGGATTTCACCTTTTAATGGCCATTGCCGCTTCTCCTTTGTGTAATGGCGAAAAAAGTCTCCAGGCCGAGAAACCGTAAACCAAAAAAGCATTACCCAAAGTAAAACAAGTTTACTATTTTTGCCGCTTAATGAATATCTTAAGCTGATATGAATATAGCGAGCAAATACAATCCTGCCGAAACCGAAGACAAATGGTACACTTACTGGATGGAAAAAAACTATTTCCATTCGGAACCTGATGAAAGGGAGCCATATACAATCGTAATACCGCCACCGAATGTTACCGGTGTGTTGCACATGGGCCACATGATGAACAATACTTTGCAGGATGTATTGGTGCGCCGTGCCCGCATGCAGGGTAAAAATGCCTGCTGGGTGCCCGGTACTGACCACGCTTCCATTGCTACGGAAAATAAAGTAGTAACAAAATTGAAAGAGGAAGGCATCAGCAAAGAAAACATTTCACGAGAAGAGTTTATGGAACATGCCTGGGAATGGAAAGAAAAACATGGTGGCATTATTCTGGAACAATTGAAAAAACTGGGTGCTTCCTGCGACTGGGACCGTACACGGTTTACTATGGATGAGGCTTTATACGAGTCGGTGATTGAGGTGTTCATCGACCTGTACGAAAGAGGATTAATATATCGCGGTATCCGGATGGTTAACTGGGATCCGCAGGCCAAAACAGCAGTTTCGGATGAGGAGGTGATTTATAAAGAGGTCAACTCCAAGCTGTATTATCTCAAATATAAGATAGAAAACGAAGATGATTACATCACTATTGCCACAACGCGACCCGAAACAATACTGGGCGACACAGCAGTTTGTGTGCATCCTGAAGACGAACGGTTTAAAAAGTTTCATAGCAAAAAAGTGCTGGTTCCACTGTTAAACAGGCCGGTTCCCATCATTATTGATCCATATGTAGACCGGGAGTTTGGTACCGGTGCTTTAAAAATAACTCCGGCACACGATATCCATGACTATGAATTGGGCATGAAACACAGGCTGGAAACTATTGATATTTTTAACGATGACGGTACACTGAGTGAGGCAGCAGAATTATACATCGGGAAAGACCGTTTTGCAGTACGGGATGAAATTCTCGAAGATCTAAAGAAAGTAGGTAACCTGGGAAAGATTGAAAATTATGTAAATAAAATTGGTTATTCAGAGCGTACAGATGCCGTGATCGAACCTAAATTGTCCACCCAGTGGTTTTTAAAAATGGCCGAATTCGCCAGGCCCGCTTTGGAAGCTGTTGAATCGGGGAACATTAAATTTCATCCGGCCAAGTTCAGGAATACATACCGCCACTGGATGGAGAATGTTCGCGACTGGAACATCTCGCGCCAGCTGTGGTGGGGGCAACGCATCCCTGTTTACTACCTTCCTGATGGCGAAATGGTAGTTGCCAAATCGAAAGAAGAGGCGCTGGAAAAAGCCAAAGAAAAACTTAACCTGCCTGATGTGAGTTTGGGCGACCTGAAACAGGACGAAGATGTTGTAGATACCTGGTTTTCATCATGGCTGTGGCCTATCTCGGTTTTCGACGGCATCCGCTATCCCGACAATAAAGACATCAACTACTATTATCCTACAAACGATCTGATCACCGCTCCTGATATCATTTTCTTCTGGGTGGCCCGGATGATTATGGCAGGACTTGAATACAGGAATGATATCCCTTTTAAAAATGTTTATTTTACCGGCATCGTTCGTGATAAGATCGGCAGAAAGATGTCGAAAACCTTGGGGAATTCGCCCGATCCGATAGAATTAATGAATCAATTCGGTGCTGATGGCGTCCGCGTGGGAATGTTGTTAACGGCTCCTGCCGGTAACGATTTACCGTTTGACCCGGCTTTGTGTGAGCAGGGAAGAAATTTCAGCAACAAAATATGGAATGCCCTGCGGCTGGTAAAAGGCTGGGAGATAGATGAAACAATACAACAGCCCGAAAGTAGTAAATTAGGTGTTGAATGGTTTGAATCACGTTTGAATAAAGTGCTGAAGACAATTGACAGCCATTTTTCAAAATACCGTATCTCGGAGGCGCTGATGGTCACTTATAAGCTTATCTGGGACGATTTCTGCAGTTGGTACCTCGAAATTGCAAAGCCTGCTTACCAGCAGCCGGTTGATAAAAATACATATGAAGCGACAGTTTCCTTTTTCGAAGAACTGATGAAAATACTGCATCCTTTCATGCCGTTCATTACCGAAGAAATATGGCATTTGCTCCGTGAAAGGGTTGAGGGAGACGATATTATCGTCGCAAAAATACCTGTTTCCAAAGAATTTGACAATAAGATTATTGCCTCATTTGAAAGGGCCGAGCAGGTGATTAATGGTATCCGGAATATCAGGAAAGATAAAAACATTCCAAATAAGGAAAGCATAGAGCTGGTGGTGAAGAAGGGAAATCACCCCGAATGTGCTTTTTATCCGGTCATTTCCAAACTAGGGAATGTCAGCAATATTGAAGAGGTAGAAGAGAAACCGGATAACGCCATGACATTTCTTGTAGGTTCGCAAGAGTTTTATGTGCCTTTTTCGGCTGATATTGATGTGGAGGCGGAAATTGCCAAACTGGAAGAAGAGCTGGCTTACACCGAAGGTTTTCTGAAATCGGTACAGAAAAAGTTGTCCAACGAGCGCTTTGTAAACAATGCCCCTGAGGCAGTGGTGGCTAAAGAAAAGCAAAAACAGGCCGATGCCGAAGCACGTATCAAGACCATTAAGGAACAACTGGCCGGGTTGAAATAATCGTACTGTTAGAAGTAATCTCTAATCATATAATATTTTGTCTGTAAAACTACCTGTCGAGGATTTTTTATCATTAACGGACACAATGCCGCTGGTGGATGTTCGTTCGCCTGC
>DGOT01000255.1:7911-10416 GCA_002389465.1 Bacteroidales bacterium UBA4459
AAACAGGGGGGTAACGAAAATGCGGTAATGCTAGGTCTGGAAATCGTAGGGCCGAAGATGGCAGACCTTGCCAGGCAGGCAAAAAAGGTGGCACGCAATAAGAAGATCATGGTGCATTGCTGGCGTGGAGGAATGCGCTCGGCGAGTATGGCCTGGCTTTTTGAAACCGCTGGCTTGGAGGCAACCCTTCTTGAAGGAGGCTATAAAGAATACCGCAGGTTTATCCGCCAACAGTTTTCAAAAGAAGCAAAAATAATTGTCCTCGGCGGTTATACTGGCAGCGGAAAAACAGATATCTTAAAACATTTGGAAAAGCAGGGCGAGCAATTTCTGGACATAGAAGGTATTGCCAACCATAAAGGCTCAGCCTTTGGCCATTTAGGACAGGAACCTCAACCCTCTAATGAACAGTTTGAAAATAATCTGGCAGATGCCTGGCGCAAATTTGATTTTGAAAGGACTATCTGGGTGGAAGACGAAAGCCGGATGTTAGGCAGATGCGGCATCCCCGACCCATTATTCCGGAAAATGCGCAACAGCATGCTGTTTAAAATCATCATCCCCAAACCGGAACGAGAAAAAAGACTGGTCAAAGAATATGGAGAGTTAGCGCAGGAGGGTCTGCTTCAGTCCCTCGAAAAAATTGAACAACGTCTGGGCGGACTCGCCACCAAAGAAGCCCGGCAGGCCCTCGAATCGGGTGATATGAAAAAGGTGGCGGAAATCACCTTGTTTTACTACGATAAAGGCTATCGCCACGGGAATGAAAGCCGCGACCCGAAACGCATCATTGAAATTGATGTGGAAAAGGACGAACCGAAAAAAACAGCCACAATGCTTAAAGATTATGTTCGTAAACAGCTTTAGATCATACTTATAAAGAGAAATAATCGTGAAACAAATATATCTGGATTATAATGCCACAACCCCGATTGACAAACGGGTAGCCGATGCCATGCGCCCGTATCTGGACGAATATTTCGGAAATCCTTCAAGTGTGCATGAATACGGTATTAAAACAAAACTCGCGGTAGAAAGAGCCAGGCAACAATTAGCCGGGTTGCTGAATTGTGAGCCCTCTGAAGTTATTTTCACCAGCGGCGGCACGGAGTCGAATAATTTTGCCATTAAAGGAGCAGCATTTGCCAACAAACAAAAAGGTAATCACATCATCACTTCCACGGTGGAGCATCCTGCTGTTTTTGAGGTGTGTCACTATCTGGAAAGAAACGGTTTTGAAGTGACTTATGTAAATGTGGATGAGTTTGGAGTTGTGAAACTGAACGAACTGGAAATGGCCATTCGTCCGGAAACAATCCTGATTACGGTAATGCATGCCAATAACGAGGTGGGCAGCATCCAGCCAATTCGTGAGATTGCCAGGCTTGCTAAAAAACATAGTATCTTATTCCACTCGGATGCGGCACAGTCGGTTGGAAAGATACCGGTGAATGTACAGGAGATGGGAGTGGACCTGCTGAGTGTGGCCGGTCATAAACTGTATGCTCCGAAAGGCATAGGTGCCCTGTTTATTCGTAACGGTGTGAAACTCGAAAAGCTGATCCATGGTGCCGACCATGAGCAAAATCTGCGGGCAGGAACAGAAAATGTACTGGAAATTGTCGGGCTGGGCAAAGCGGCCGAAGTTGCCGTTGAAGATCTTGAGCAGAACAGAGCACACTACCAAAACACACGTGATTATCTGCATCAGCTTATAAAGGAGGCACTTCCGGAGATTAAGCTGAACGGCCATCCTGAAGATCGACTGCCTAATACATTGAGTATTTCGTTCCCGAAAGTAGAAGCCAATACACTGATTTCACGACTCGATGGGGTAGCTGCCTCCGCCGGAGCTGCCTGCCATGCCGAAAGTATTGATGTGTCGGCCGTTCTGGAAGCTATGATGGTGCCGCTGGATTACGCCATGGGAACCATCCGTTTTTCAACGGGCCGGGGAACTACAACGCAGGACGTAAAACTTGCTGCTGAAGAAATTATTTCAACGGCGAAGGGACTCCTGCCGAAGGGAGAAAAAACTAAAATCCATCTACCGGAGGAAAAAGAAATAAAGCTTACGCACTATACACATGGGTTGGGATGTGCCTGCAAAATTCAACCGCAACATCTCGAGGAAGTTCTGAAGAAACTAAACCCGATCATCAGCCCGAATGTGTTGGTAGGTACCGAAACCTCCGACGATGCCACTGTGTTTAAACTTACTGAAGATTTGGCTATCGTACAAACACTGGACTTTTTCACGCCTATTGTAGATGACCCGTATGATTTTGGAGCTATTGCTGCAGCCAATGCGCTGAGTGATATTTATGCGATGGGAGCTAAACCTCTATTTGCATTGAACATTGTCGGATTTCCAGAAGATACACTACCGTTGAGTATCTTGGAAAAAATTTTAAAAGGGGCGGAAGACAAAGCCACCGAAGCCGGCATTGGAATATTGGGAGGTCATACCATTGAAGATCCGGAGCCGAAATACGGCATGGTGGT
>DGOT01000255.1:10569-12639 GCA_002389465.1 Bacteroidales bacterium UBA4459
GAGCAAATGCTAAAATATGAAGTGCATGCCTGTACGGATGTAACTGGTTTCGGATTGTTGGGTCATTTAAGGGAAATGAGCATGGGTTCGGCGTGTGATGTACATGTCTATTTTGATAAACTGCCGTTTTTACGCGAAGTAATAAACCTGGCAGCAGCCGGAATTATCCCGGGCGGCACATACAACAACCTTGACTTTGTCAGACAGGATGTTGATTTTGGCACCCTTACACGTACTGATCAATTATTGTTAAGTGATGCCCAAACCTCAGGCGGTTTGCTGGTAGCAATGAAAGCTTCGGATGCCAACAACTACCTGGCCGACTTACATAACAATGGATTTTCCGCAGCAAGCGTAATTGGCGAATTTACGGGAAAGGGTACAGGGAAGATCAAAATATTGTAGCTGCAAGTCAATAAATAACCCAGATTTGGTGAGTTCATACAAGCACGCAGATTTTCTGAGTGCCCATGTGCTCTTCTACCTCACCCGCAACTTCGTTCCAGCCGAAACCTGTATCCCTTCAGGAAGATTATTTATTTTATACAGCCGACTTAGTTTCATACCGTAAAGTTGCGAGATCATCTGCATGCTTTCGCCTTCATGCACAACATGTATTTTGAATTTTTTACCAGCCTTTCTTTTTTTCTTTTCAAGATATACCAACTCACCTGGTCGTACTTCGTGCTTTTTACTTACATCATTATACGTGTACAGTTGCCACGAATAAATTCCGAATTCCTGCGCAATATCATAATAGTTATCATCTTCTCTGGCTATGATAAGTTTTTTTCCGTTGTTTGTGTACAGTTGTCTTCCACTCGCTGTCGTGTCAATTTTTATCAGATCTGCCGATACGGATGCTGCTATTTCGGCAAGGTTTCCCTGCTCTTCTTTATTCTTTCTCTTTTTGCCCGCTTTTCCTGAATCGTATTGTGCCAGGTCGTACTTTTCGATAATACGGATTAATAGTTGCGGATATTTTGGATTGGTGGCGTATCCGGCTTTCTTCAGCCCGTGCGCCCATTTTTTATAGTCTTTAATACCATAGTCAAACAGAAATGAATAGCGCCCACGCTGGGTTAAGAATAAAGAATGGTCGCGGTAGGAGTCTTCCGCCTTGTTGTATTTTCTAAAACATTCATGTTCCTCATCATCATCCATATAAAAAGTTTTCCCTGTCCAGTCCTTATGGCATTTGATACCGAAATGGTTGTTGGCTTTTTGCGCTAACTTACTGTTTCCGCTGCCCGATTCCAGGATGCCTTGTGCCAGTGTGATGGAAGCTGGAATCCTGTACTCTTTCATTTTTTTTATAGCAATTTCTTTATAGAGATCAATATATTCTTCTGTGCTCATCCTGTCTTGCGACAACAGAAAAACAGGCAGCATAATGGCGGAAAGTAGTATGGTCAATCTCAGTTTCAACGCGGCTAATCTTTAAAACAAAAGTACTTTCTTGTGCGAAGACAAAGCTTTGGTAGGAAACGCAATTTTGCACAAAAGATTGTTAACTGTGAAGACATGCCATCATGCTTGTACCTGAAATTGTTTGAAATTTAAGGGAGACTGACAGATACTGGAAGATTGCTTGAATTTTAGTAACTTCGTGCGTTCTTACTTTCAGTCAATGGATCCGTCAATTATCTTCAAATATTTCCCTGAGCTTTCAGAAGTTCAGAAGGCGCAATTTACAGCCCTCGGGCCTTTGTACGAGGAGTGGAACGCAAAGATCAACGTGATCTCGCGTAAGGATATGGATAACTTCTATACGCATCATGTGCTGCATTCGCTGGCTATTGCAAAAATAGTTCAGTTTAAAAATTACACCGAAGTAATGGATGCCGGCACCGGTGGCGGTTTCCCGGGAATTCCGCTGGCTATTATGTTTCCGGGCACACGTTTTTACTTAGTAGATTCTATAGGGAAGAAGATTAGGGTGGTACAGGAAGTGGTTAATAGTCTGGGATTGAAAAACGTGGCTACGGAACAACTTAGAATGGAACAAGTTGATCTCTCGTTCGATTTTATTATCAGCCGGGCGGTAACGGCTTTGCCCGATTTTGTCCG
>DGOT01000302.1 GCA_002389465.1 Bacteroidales bacterium UBA4459
TTCCGCAATTTGCATAATATCTTTTTCCAATACCACAAAATCGGCCGCTTTTCCTGCTTCAATACTTCCTTTATATTCTTCTTCAAAACTTCCTTTTGCCGGCCATATCGTTATCGATCGCAGAGCTTCTTCCCTATTCAGGGCATTCTCCATTTGAAAACCACCTTCAGGCCAGCCTTCCATATCTTTTCGGGCTACAGCTGCATAAAAGGTGTGCAATGGTTCAATCCCTTCCACCGGAAAGTCGGTACCATTGATCACCCAACCGTTTTGCCGCAATAAATCCTGATAAGCATAAGCCGTTTTTACCCGTTCTTCCCCCAGACGTTCATCAGCCCAGTACATGTCGCTGGTACAGTGTGTTGTTTGTATGGACGGGATAATGCTGTAATCTTTAAAATAATGCATGTCTGCCGGATGCACAATCTGAGCATGTTCCACACGCCAGCGTCTGTCATTTGGCCTTGCCAGAAACTGTGCGTATGTTCTAAGCATTATTCGGTTGCCCGAGTCGCCAATCGCGTGTGTATTCACCTGGTATCCTGCATCGTACGCCCGACTACACATGTCATGATAATACAATTCGGGGTTCAACTGCAAACCAAAATTATCAGGATCGTCCGAATAGGGTTGTAACAAAAGAGCGCCTCGCGATCCGAGGGCTCCGTCAATGTATAGTTTTACAGAGCTGACGGTAAGTTTTCCCGTAAAATACGGACCATTTTTGTAAAAATGTTCAAAATTTTCCTCTGTCGGACTGAGCATGGCATAAACCCTGATATGCAAAGCGCCAGCCTTCTGCAGCGAGTCGATGAGCAGAATATCCTGTTTATTAAGACCGGCATCGGTTACTGTTGTCAAGCCCACAGCAAAGCAATCTTTTTCCGCCTTTTGCAATGCTTTCACCTTTTGTTCCATTGAAGGTTGTGGTATTACTTTTTCGATCAGATCCATAGCATTGTCAATGAAAACACCTGTGAGCTTTCCGTTTTCTTTCACTATGTCGCCACCATCAGCATTAGATTCAACTGTTACGCCGGCTCTTTTTATAGCCTCCGAATTGGCGATGAGCGCATGACCATCAATACGGCGCAACACAACCGGCTGATCAGGGAAAGCTTCATTCAACTTTTCGTTTGTCGGAAACTGCTGCACCTGCCAGTCATTCTGGTCCCACCCTCTGCCTAAAATCCATGCGCCATCATACTGTTGCTGATGCTGTTTTACCCGCTCTATCACTTCTTCAAATGATGTAGTTCCGACAAGTTCCGCGTACATTGTTTTCGATAAACCGTATCCCAGAAAATGGCTGTGGCCATCATTAAAGCCGGGATAGATAATCTTCCCTTCGGCATCAACAACCCTGCGGGATGTATATTTATTAATGATCTTTTCATTTGTTCCTACAGCCACGAATTTTCCGTCTTTTACAGCAAATGCTTCCGCGGTATCAAAATTGTCGTTAACAGTATAAACCAGGGCGTTGGTTACGATCAAGTCAGTTTTTTGCTTTGTCTGTGCACACGAGGTCATCATAGCTGCTAATATAAATAATGTGATGATTTTGTTCAGTTTAAGTCTCATTGATTTATTTTTTTATGTTGAATTATAACTTCTTTTCAAAGATCATTTTTTCCTTGTTCAGGACAATATTGCTTTTGTCGAAAAACCGGTTTATCGTTCCGTTTTGCAGCAAATCATCCGGTGTTCCTTCAGCTGTTTCCGCATGCGTCCCCAGTAGCCAAAGCCTATCTGCGAAGCGGACAGCAGCTTCCAGATCATGTGTAGCCATAATTATTCCTTTACCGTGCACATGACTGAGCGTTAACAGCAGTTCCATAATCTCGATTTTGCTGGGCGCGTCCACATAGGCCACAGGTTCGTCCAGCAGGATTAACGGTGTTTGCTGGGCAATTGCCCTGGCGATCATCACCTTCTGCCTTTCGCCGTCACTTAGCTGATGAACATACCGGTTCATGAAATCTATCATTCCAACTAAACTTACGGCTTCTTCCACCAAATTTTTATCATCTTCGGTCAAGCGCCCGGCTATTCCCGTGTAAGGGTATCTTCCGGTGGCTACGATATCGAACACCGTCAGGAAAGATTCATCCAATTTGTCGGTTAACACGACCGTTACTTCCCTGGCTAACTCTTTCACCGACAGAGATTCCAGTAGGTTGTTCCCGTAAAACACTTCCCCTGCCAATGCTTTCTGATATCCCAACAAGGTCCTCAGCAACGTAGATTTCCCGGCTCCATTCGGCCCCAGAACGGCAGCAAACTGCCCGTTAAGAATCTCAAAGTTTAAATTGCTGTGCAAGATGACGGTTTTACCCCTCTTTCCTCTGAAGCCGGTTTCCAGTCCTTTTATTTTCAGTAACGCGTTCATGCTTTTTTCACTTTTCCACGTTTTACAATCACCCAGATCACTACCGGAGCCCCAATTAGCGAGGTTACAGCATTTATGGGTAGCGATGTGTCGTAACCAGGTAACCTGGCTACCAGATTACATGCCAGTGTTAACGAAGTCCCCATAATAATGACCGCCGGAATTAATATACCGTGTGACGAGGTCTTAAAGAAATTACGCGCCAGGTGGGGTACTGCCAGTCCGACAAAAGCAATGGGACCCGTAAATACCGTCCCCAATGCTATAAGCAACCCAGCCAGGATAATCAGTATATTCTGTGCAACTTTTACATTAATTCCCGAATTCCTGGCATAAGCAACTCCCAGAAGAAGAGCATTCAAACTTTTGCTGTATAATAGAACAGCAGCTGTTACTGCCAGAGAGGTGAGCAGCAGAAAGACCGCTTGCATATTGTTTGTATTGGAGAAACTTCCCAGCCCCCACAGAATATAGGCATGGAGCTCTTCATCCCGGCTGAAAAACTGGATTACGCCAACAACCGCCGACACAGCATATCCGATCATAATACCGATGATCAGGATTGTTACAGCATTACTAATACGCTGAGCCACAAAGATAATAATCAGAAGCACCAGCAAAGAGCCTGTAACAGCTGCGAGCACCAACGGAATATCGAAGAGTAAATACGACTGGTTAAGCATTTCAAGGCCAATTAAACTCCCTGCCGAAACCACAACAGCTACCCCCAGGCTGGCACCGGAACTGATGCCCAACACCGATGGACCTGCCAGCGGATTGCGGAAAACCGTTTGCAAAACCAATCCGGCTACACTTAAAGCCATGCCTACCGCCAAAGCTGTTACCGCCTGCGGCAATCTGTAATCTAGGATAATCACTTCGTAGACCTTATTTTTCCCGGAACTTCCCAACAGTACAGCCAACACGTCTTTCCAGGCAATCAGCACGGAACCATACCACAGGTTAGCCAGAAACAATACCGCTGCCAGCACTAAAAAAATAAGAAACCAAATACCTGAATTACCCCGTTTATACATACGCCCGTATCTTGCGCTAAAATTACTTTAAAATATGATAGTATTTCGGCTGATAGCCAGGCAAAATTTCGGGATGGAAGGCAAAGATCAAATCGGCCAGCAACAGATGAGGTTCCAGCGAACTTTGCTCAAAATATGCTGTCTTCCGGGCATCACACCAAATAACATGCTTGTTATGAAACGCCTTAAAATTCTCATATAAACTGTTTTCTTCGGCTAAAGCCTCATAAGATGACTGATCGCCATAGGAACCTACAATGCGCCAGAAGTCGGCCTCGTGTGCTTTACTGTAAACCACTTCATAATCGAGCGGAAAACTGCCTGTATGCGAATCTTCTTTCCACAGATAATCAGCCCCTGCATCGCTAAATAAAGCTGCTATGTAACTTTTACCTCCAGGCACATACCATTGACCATTAAAATACTTATCGGAAAAAACCGTCGGCTTCGAGGTCACCCCACTAGTGAGTGATCGATAATAAACATATTGTCGTTCAATATCTCTAAACAGGCTGTCAGCGCGGGCATACCCATCGAAAAATGCAGCTGTAAATTTAATCCATTCCGCCCTGCCCAAGAGTGTGTTCTCATGATAATCATAAAATGGAATTAAAGGAATGCCTGTTGCTTTCAACAGATGGTTCGCCGTAAATTTATAAGGTGAATAAAAGATATAATCGGGTTGCAGCGACATGATTTTTTCGATAAAATAATGATTGTTAGCACCCAGTTCAATGATTTCTCCTTTTTTCAGCTTTTCTTTTATATGCTTGTTGTTGATGTACTTACTTTCGGTAATGCCTGTCACATGACCCAATAGCAACAGTTTGTCAAATGCATTTAACTGTGTTGCCGAAAATACCGCTGTTCGGTTAGAATTTATCTTGACAACGTTTTGGGCATCACTCATATTGTATGCTGCCAGCACGGAGCTGTCAGTAATATAAAAGGTGGCAATAATAGTTTCGGGCAATTCCGGATGATATACGACAAGCTTTCTGACCTGTTCTGCCTCATACAGGTCAAACCCTTTGGCATATTTAACTTTGGAAACCAGAAGGGAGTCAGGTATAGCTTCAAATATTGATGCGATTCCGGGCCTGTTTTGTTTTGGATTACACGAAAAGATGCTCAATAGAGCAACTGCCAACAAGAAGTATATAATGCGCTGATATACCATCTTATATATTTTAATCAACCGAAAGATCATCACGTTCCAATAAGAGAATGGAATGCTGCGGTACAATGAAATACTTTTCGTTGTTATACTGAATTTCGACAGCGCCTTTTTTCAGGAAAATGGCCATATCCCCAACACGGGCTTGTAATGGAATATAATTGATCACTTCGTCCTTATTTTTATGTTTCCAAGGTTCATCTATTTCGTCTGTTGGTGACGGAATAGGATATCCCGGACCGGTTTTTACTACATAACCGCTTTGAATTTCCTCTTTTTCCTTATATCCCGGTGGTAGTAAGAGCCCTCCCCTGGTTTTATGCTTTTCAGTTTTCGGTTTTATCAGCACCCTGTCGCCAACAACAATGAGCTTATCGACAGGATTTGTTTTGGATTCGGTCATTTGAACATCATTTATAATACAAAAATAAGGTAAATTTGCCACAAATAAAGTTCAATTATTATGCGTTTTGTAACGTTCAGAACACCTAAGCCAAAGCAGTTCAGCTACAAACCCCGTTATTATGACGAGGATAAAGAAGCCCTTGAAAAGCGAAAAGCAGAACTGGGATACGATTCCAGTTTATCACACCGGGAGTCGCTGAAGTTTCAAATGTCGAAAAAATGGAGAAAAGGTGGTAGAGACGATTATGGCAGAAGCAACTTATCAAAAATAATCTCTTATACCTTTATAGTAGCTTTCATTGTCGGCGGAATATACATGATCTTCTTTACCGACTTCATCGAAAAATTACTGGCCCTGTTTGGCATAAGATAAATAAGAAAATTTCAGATGTCGAATTTCATCAAATTACTTCCCGATTCGGTAGCCAACCAGATTGCTGCAGGAGAAGTCATCCAGCGTCCTGCTTCAGCGGTTAAAGAAATGCTGGAAAATGCTGTTGATGCCGGCGCTACTGAAATTGAGCTGATCATCAAAGATGCAGGAAAGACGCTGATACAGGTGATTGATAATGGTTGCGGCATGTCGGCAATAGATGCCCGGATGTGTTTTGAACGTCATGCCACATCAAAAATCAGTAATGCCGACGACCTGTTTGCCATACGAACCATGGGATTCCGTGGCGAAGCACTGGCATCAATTGCAGCTATTGCACAGGTGGAGATGAAAACCAGACCCCCGGAAAATGAACTGGGCTCCTGCCTGAAAATAGAAGGTTCAAAAGTTATTTCGCAGGATCCCTGCCAATGCAGCCCGGGAACTAATATTTTGGTGAAAAACCTCTTCTTCAATGTACCGGCACGGAGAAACTTCCTGAAATCGAATACAGCAGAAACCCGTCATATTATCGAAGAATTTATCAGAGTAGCCGCCATGCACCCCACCGTTGCCTTTACGATGATGCACAACAACAAAACCGTTTTTAAACTTACTAAAGGGGGCTTAAAAGCCCGTATTGTCGGCATTTACGGCAGTAGCTATAACCAGAAACTGTTACCTGTCGAACAAAAAACAGAAATGTTAAGCATCAAAGGGTTTATCGGAAAACCCGAGTACGCAAGGAAAACCAGGGGCGAGCAGTATTTTTTCGTCAACAAACGGTTCATCAAACATGCTTATTTACACCATGCTGTAGCCAATGCATACTCAGAACTGATCCCTACCGACTC
>DGOT01000107.1 GCA_002389465.1 Bacteroidales bacterium UBA4459
CCCGCTTCAAGCTGTTATTTCCCCATTTCTCCAGCCAACTTTTCGTACCACGCTTCCCCGAACTTCCGCACCAGCGGATCTTTCAGATACCGGTAAAGCGGAACTCCTTCTTTTTTTCCTTTGATGAGCGCCGGGGCACATACTGACCATTTATGGTAGTTGACGGCTGTAAACTCACCCACTTTGCTCAGGCGAACCGGGTATAAATGACACGATATGGGTTTCTGGAATTTTACCTCTCCTTTCAACCAGGCTTTTTCGATCGCACAAAAACTGATACTGTCCTCAAAATAGACAAAAGCACATTCGCGGTTGTTCACCAAAGGAGTTACATATTCACCGTCGGCATCATAATCAAACACCCCTGATTTTTCAATAACGTCTATTCCCTCTTTCGTCATATAGGGTTTGATGAATTCAATATAATCTTCCAGGATGGAGATCTCTTCTTCTTCAAGTGGGGCTCCGGCATCCCCTTCCACACAGCAGTCGCCGTGACAGGCTTTCAAGTCGCAAGAAAACATAACGTTTTTCAGATCATCGGAAACAAGCACCTTGTCGATTTGTAACATACGGCAAAAGTAGAAAGTATTTGTAATATTCTCCGGGTATTTGTACTTTCTGCCGAGCACAAAAAACCTGACAAAAAAGGGTCGGATGTATAACCGCGTACATAGCAATCCGTGTATTAAAGTTAACTTCGACACGGTTGCCTGTATTTTATTAATTTCACCGGCAAAATAATATGTGAGAAATGATTCATTTAACATTCGAATACAGCAAAGCTCTGGATCACATTTCAGAAACGGAGATCAAAAAATACCAGACAGAAATTGACCGGTATTATAAAACACTTTATCGTAAAACGGGCAAGGGTAGTGATTTTCTGGGGTGGATCGACTTGCCGGAGCAAACGCACGCACATTTATTGGATAAAATAGAAAAAGTATCTGCGGTTTTAAGAAAGAAATCGGAAATTTTTGTTGTGGTCGGCATTGGAGGGTCGTATTTGGGGGCACGGGCTGTTATTGAAGCGTTGAATCATCACTTTGCTCAATTAAAAAATAATGAGGATGCTCCGATCATTTTATATGCAGGGCAGAACATCAGCGAGGATTATCTGCATGATCTGCTGGAAGTATTGAATGATAAAGATTATACTATGGCGGTCATTTCCAAATCGGGAACGACCACTGAACCTGCTCTGGCGTTCAGAATCTTGAAAAATCATCTTGAAAATAAATATGGTTTGGAAGAAGCACGTCAACGGATCGTAACCATTACAGATAAGGAGAAGGGAGCCTTGAAACAACTGGCCGATGAAGAAGGCTATGAAACGTTCGTTGTCCCCGATGATGTAGGCGGAAGATATTCGGTGCTTACACCTGTGGGTTTGTTACCCATAGCCGTTGCAGGGTACGACATTAGAGCATTGCTGGACGGAGCGAAGCGGATGAAGGCCCATTTGGAACAAGATTATTCGATAGAGGCCAACCCCGTTTCGGCCTATGCCGCGGTAAGGAATGAACTGTACAGCAAAGGGAAAACAACCGAAATTATGGTGAGCTATGAGCCGCGTTTGTTTTACATCACCGAATGGTGGAAACAGTTGTACGGTGAAAGTGAAGGAAAAGAGCATAAGGGGATCTTTCCGGCAGGCGCGGGCTTCACAACTGATTTGCACTCTATGGGCCAGTACATACAGGATGGATTGCGGAATATTTTTGAAACCGTTATTTCGGTCGGGTTGCCCAACAATGAATTAAAAGTACCGTCAGACAAAAAAAACCTGGATAAGCTCAATTACATAGCCGGCATGCCTATCCATGAGGTAAACCGGCAGGCGGAACTGGGAACTACTTTGGCTCACCTGGACGGTGGAGTGCCTAACCTCAGGATCACCATACCGCGGGTAAATGAAGAAATGATGGGCGAAATGATTTATTTCTTTGAGATGGCCTGTGCGCTCAGTGGCTACATTCTGGATGTTAATCCGTTCGATCAGCCGGGTGTGGAGGCATATAAGAAAAACATGTTCGCCCTACTGGGCAAGCCCGGATTTGAAAAAGAAACCGAAGAAATAAAAAAACGGTTAAGCTAATTATGGGCCGTTTTTCTTTTCCTGTTGTCATTATATTCCTGATGTTCTTGTCGGCTTGCTATCGCCCCGAGCCGAAAGATTCCATGCTTGATCTGCATAATCTTGCCGGACACTGGTCGACGCAGCAGGTACAGTTTTTTGAAACGTGGGAAGTAACATCCGACACACTGATGGAAGGTCTTGGATACAGCATGCAGGGTGAGGATACAGTCTTTAAAGAAACACTAAAATTCTTTTTTGATGGGGAACGTGTGTGGCTTGCGGTTAAGCAGGGTGTTGAAAAAAACTATACCCTGTTTAAGCTGATTGAAGCAGGAAAAGCCAGGTGGGTGTTTGAAAATAAAACGAATGAATATCCGAACATCATCACTTATAACCTTTCAGAAAACGAATTGACAGCTTCCATAATGAACAGTAAAGGCCATAAAAAAATTGATTTTAAAATGAAAAGGAGGTAAATATGGAATTTCTTGAACTGTTAACCAAAAGACAGAGTGACCGAAAATATATAAGCAAACCAGTAGAAAAGGAAAAGATAGAACGATGCCTGGAGGCGGCCCGACTAGCGCCTTCGGCAAGCAATTCGCAACCCTGGTCGTTTATTGTTGTGGATGAACCGGTATTAAAAGACAAGGTGGCCCGAAAAACCTTCGGTCCGGCCAAAACATTTAACAAATTCGTTCCGCAGGCACCCGTAATTGTTGTCATCATTATGGAAAAGCCCAAAATGATTACGGAAGTAGGAGGCAGAATAAAAAAGAAGGAATATCCGTTGATGGATATTGGAATTACTGCCGAACATTTCTGTCTTCAGGCAGCCGAAGAAGGCTTGGGAACCTGTATGCTGGGGTGGTTCGATGAGCAGGCTGTAAAAGAACTGCTCCTTGTTCCTGAAAATAAAACAGTCCCTCTGCTCATAACGCTTGGCTATACTCCTGATGATTATAAACTGCGCAAGAAGATTCGTAAGG
>DGOT01000269.1:0-3366 GCA_002389465.1 Bacteroidales bacterium UBA4459
GTCTTTTTCAACGATGAAATTCACATAAGCAGTACCCGTTACTCCCTTCAAATAAGCCATCAGCGGATATCTCATGTTTTCAATAAAATAGGTGAGTATGCCCTCCTGCCCGCCCGGATATTCCGGCATTTGTGGCACGAAGTTATAGACAGAATCTTCCAATATTGTCTGGCACCGGGCTGTCGGTAAAAACGAAAGATACAGGAAGCCGGCAATTACAAGGAACAGGAATGTTTTCTTCATTTTAAAAAAATAAATTTGAAACAAAAGTAGCATTCTATTCCGACAGAAACATGAAAAGTAACGACTTATGACCTTTTTTTGATCTTATCTTCTTTACTCAGGCCCGAAACAATCTCTATAGTAATGCCATCAGAAAGGCCGGTTTCAATGTATCTTTTTTCAAATTGTTGCGGAACGGTTTCCACTTCCACATACACTGTGTCTTTTTCGAACACCAGCAAACTTTCGGGTATGGTCAGAACACTGTCGGCGCGGTCAAGTACAATGTCGGCATTAGCACTGTATCCGGCCCTGATAAAATGGTTCTCGCGCAATAGAACATCTGCCTTGATTTCAAACTGGATTGCTCCGTTTTTTTCTTCTCCTTTTGGAGAAATATGTTCTAAAACTGCGTCAAACGAAACATCTTCGAGCGCGCCGATTGTTAAGATCAGCGGCATGCCTTCTTTGATTTTTCCCACTTCCGATTCGTCAATAAAACCTTCGAACACCATCTCGCCCATATCGGCAATACTGGCTATAGTAGTTCCCGCGTTAAAATTGTTCGCTTCAATCACCTGGTAACCGATCTCCACCGGAATGTTCAACACCATCCCGTCGATGGTGGACCGAACCAGCGTATTGGTAGGCGTGCCGGAATTTTTTATCTGTCCTTCCTGTATAAGTTCCAACGTTTCTTCAGCAGTTACCAATTCCTCCTGTGCATTTTGATAGGCTACTTCATAAGATTCGTAATCCGCTTTCGCTATAACGCCTTTTTCAAATAATCCCAATTGGCGCTCGTAATTTCTTTTTGCATCTTTAAGATTGATCCTGGCGACATTAACCCTCGATTTGGCATTGTTCAGGTTAATCATGTTGGGGATAATCCTGATTTTCGCCAGAAGGTCACCCTTTTTTACCTGGTCGCCTTCCTCAATATATAACTCATCAACAATGCCTGATACAACCGGTTTTATCTCAATCTCTTTTCTGGGTACAACAGATCCTGTTGCCGTTGTTTTTTTTATAACGTTTGTTACGGTAGCGTTTGTCGTTTCAAACACAACTGGTTCTGCCTGCGATTTCTGATACAGAAAATATATCGTGTAACCAAACATGCCAACAACGATTACTATTCCTAATATTTTAAAAAATTTCTTCATGGTTTATTTATTTATTATTCATCTCTTAATGCGTCAATAGGTTTGATCTGTATAGCTCTTTGTGCCGGAATCAGTCCGGCGACAGCTCCCGAGATCACAAGAATAACAAGGGCTGCTATAGCTTTGTTAAAATCCACCTCCGGATGATTGAACATATCTGTACTTGCATTTGTTTGTATTAAAACAGTATTAATAAGTTCAAGAACGCCAACGCCAAACACCAGGCCAAAGTAACCGGCAATAGTTGTCAGAAATACCGATTCTGTTATTATCTGGCTTTTTATACTGAACGGAGTGGCTCCTAATGCGCGTTGAATACCTATTTCTTTTGTTCTTTCTTTTACCACGATGAGCATTATGTTACTCACACCGATAATTCCTGCAAGCAAAGTTCCAATTCCTACAATCCATATCAATATATCGATACCCGTAAACAGGGTAGTCATTTTCCGGTATTCTTCCTCCAGGTTGAATGAGCCAATAGCCCTGTCATCAGACGGTGCTATAGAATGCCGCTCTTTAACTATTTTTTTAGCTTTTTCGAGCAGTTGAGATACCGGATACCCTTCTTTAGCCGTAATGGAGTACCAGCCGACCATATTACCGAAATTATATGTTTGTTGCATCGTAGTGAACGGCATGAATATCTGCGAATTTTCCTGCTCAGCCTGTTGATCGTTCTTTTTAGATGAAAACACTCCTGCAACCCTGAAATAGACACCCTGGATACGTATGTATTCACCTATTGGTTCTTCGTCTTTTTCAAACATTTCATCATACACGCGGGAGCCGATAACCACTACTTTTCTTCTTTGTTCGATATCCAGATCATTGATAAACCGCCCCTTTTTCATAGTAACAGGATCTATTAGGTTATATGCCGGGTAATCGCCCTGAATAGTGAAAGCTGCCGTACGTTCACCCCGAACCACATTGTTGTTTCCTTCGCCGGCGCTAAACACCTGAAGGCGGGGAGCTATGTATTCAATCTCGGGCAGGTTATTTTTCAGGGCCTGTGTGTCGTCGTTGTTAAAATTATATCTTCTTCCTCTCGGAAATCCTTTATAAGGCACAGTGGTTTGCCGTGTCCACATGAACATGGAGTTGGTGGCCAGATCGCCCATACCCTGCGAAACACCGTTGTTGAGGCCCCTGCCGGAACCCAGCATAACAATAAGCATGAAGATACCCCAGAATACACCGAAAGCCGTGAAGAAAGTACGCAGCTTATTTTTCTTCAGCGTATAAAATATTTCCTGCCATTTATCTATATCTATAAGTGTCATTTTCTTTTTTATTCATCACGTAAAGCTACCACCGGTTTAACGGTAGCTGCTTTTCTGGCCGGCACATATCCGGCAACAGCACCCGCAATAACCAACAGAACCGTTGCCGCAATGGCAATGTTCAGGTTAATTTCCGGATTGGCAAAGTAATCATGTGACGGAAGCACTTTCGACATGAGTTCCAGCAAACCAACGCCCGAAACAAGACCAATGTATCCTGCAAAGGCGGTGATTAAAATTGACTCCTGAAGTATCAGGCTGACAATGGTCCACGGGGTGGCACCAAGTGCTTTTCTGATACCGATTTCCTTAGTCCTTTCTTTTACCACGATCATCATAATGTTGCTCACGCCAACGATGCCGGCAATAATGGTTCCTGTTCCTATGATCCATATAAACAAACGAATGCCGGCAAATAAATCCATAAACTGCTGGTAATTCTGTATGCTGTTAAACATGAATAGCGCCCGCTGGTCTTCGGGGTCAAATTTATGCCTGGCGGACATTTTATTTTTTACATCTTCAACAACCTGAAGGCTCTGTTCAACTCCGGCGCCTCCCAACATAAGGCAAACGTTCCGGATATAGTTACCCATATTAAATACACGCTGGGCCGTTGAAACAGGAATATACACTCTGAGCAAATCCCTGTCTTGCCCCGGATCATTGTAAACACCCACCACTTTGAACGG
>DGOT01000269.1:3517-7874 GCA_002389465.1 Bacteroidales bacterium UBA4459
TGTTGTTATCGCTAAACAAAAAAGTACGCGAAGAGCTTTTCTCAACATGGTTTATCCTAGCCAGAATATCACGATCTTCATTAGTAAACCGGATTCGACGGCCGGGCTTCATTCCTTTGTAAGCTGTTGATGTTACACCCGAATTAATAGAAATATAATTTACAGCATCACCCTGGAACTCTCTTTTTACACCGTTCTCAAGCCCGTAACCCGATCCCAGTAAAACTACCAGCATAAAAATACCCCAGGCAACACTGAAACCTGTAAGTACCGTACGCAGTCGGTTCTTGCGAATCGTACTGAATATTTCCTGCCATTTATCGAGGTCAAACATTTTTCTAATAGTTAAAGCTCTTAAGCCATTTTCTGATCTGCAAGCCACTTTTTTCGTTCGCCATTGGCGACGATCGAGTCAACAATTCCGTCTTTCAGCTTAATAATTCTGTCTGTTTTTGCTGCTATATCCCTTTCGTGGGTAACAATTAATATAGTGATGCCCAAATCGTTGATTTCGTGAAACAAATCCATTACCTCCATGGACGTTGTCGAATCCAGAGCGCCGGTAGGCTCATCGGCAAGGATGACTTTCGGCTCTGAAATTAATGCGCGGGCTATAGCCAGCCGCTGCTTCTGTCCGCCCGACAATTCATTCGGTAAATGATGCGCCCACTCTGCCAACCCCATTCTTTCAAGGTATTCCATCGCTTTAATGTTTCTTTTCTTACGGCTCACTTTTTGATAATAGAGGGGTAACGCCACGTTTTCCATGGCATTTTTAAATGAAATAAGATTGAATGACTGGAACACAAAACCGATGAACTTATTCCGGTAGTAGGCCGCTTTTTTCTCGTTCATTTGGTAAATACGCTCTCCGTTCATAAAATAATCGCCCGAATCATAGTTGTCGAGCATCCCTATAATATTGAGCAAAGTTGACTTTCCCGAACCCGACGAACCCATAATAGATACCAGTTCTCCTTTTTCAATAGACAGGTCAACGCCTTTTAACACATGCAGGCTGTTTGAGCCTGTATTATATGTTTTATTAATCTCGTTTAGCTTAATCATAGATGCTTTATAATCTCTTTACGGGAATCTTCCGGTTGCAAATTGTTTAGACCTTTCAAAATTAACGCTTTGTATTTCTTAATATTATTCTATTTGTCGATTTGATTGCCCAATTCGTCTATTATTAGACGATATGGGTACTCATTCACATACTTTTTGTCCGAAATTCCTTTTTCATCCATATTTCCGTTAACATTTAGCGCGGGCAATAAAGTGTGTCGTTTAAATGTTCTATTTTTGAATTTAAATTATTCTGCATTGGATCTTTATACACAAAAAAAACGGGCTAAATTATTGCTGTTTATTCTGGCCGCAGTTATTATTGGGGCTTCTGTTTTTTATACAAACATCATTGTCAATAAATTCGCTAAGGAAGAACAAAAAAATGTCAGGCTGTGGGCGGCAGCAGTACATCGCAAGGCACGGCTTGTGAAGTATACTGAATTTTTCTTCAGCAAACTGCAGGAACAGGAACGTACTAAAGTGGAGTTGCTGGCAAAAGTATATGAACAGGTATTAAACGACAATTCGGTAAGCGACCTTACTTTTTATATTGACATTATCAAAGAGAATAATACAATTCCCGTTATCCTTACCGATGAAAACAGAAAAATACTGAACACCAAAAACCTGGATGCCAGCCAGGATACACTCGAGTTTCTCAGGGGAAAAATAAAGGATGAATTTTCGCTGTACAACCCGATAGAGGTGCCTTATACACCTACAAGGAAGAATTATCTGTATTACAAAGACTCTAAATTTTTCCAGGAGTTGAAAGAAGTGCTGAATGATTATATCTCATCATTCATGGAAGAGGTGGCGCTGAACTCGTCAAGTGTTCCGGTCATCATTACCGACAGCACGAAAACAAAAGTTGTTCAGTTCGGCAACCTGAATGATATCCAGATGAGCGACCCGGCCTATGTGCAGCAAAAACTGAAAGAAATGGAGTATGAGAACACGCCGATAAAAGTTACTTTCGGAGACCAGGGAACAAGCTATATTTTTTATAAGGATTCGGAGCTTTTAACCATCATCCGCTTTTTTCCTCTGACACAGATTCTTATTGTTTTTGTGTTCTTTCTAATCGCTTATTTGCTGTTCAGCTATGCCCGTAAATCGGAACAAAACAGGGTTTGGGCAGGTATGGCCAAAGAAACGGCGCACCAGATCGGCACGCCTTTATCATCAATTATGGCATGGATGGAACTCCTTCGGATGGGTGAGGGTTCGGCCGGGCAGGCTGCCGACGAAATTGAAAAAGATATCCGCCGCCTGGAAATAATTACCGAACGTTTTTCAAAGATCGGCTCCATACCAACCCTGAAATCGGATAATATTGTAAAGGTCATATACGACAGCGTCACCTATCTGAAGCCAAGGTCTCCTAAAAAAACAAGCTATATTCTCGACTTTCCGGAAAACAAAAAGGTGTCGGTTCCCGTCAACTCTTCGCTGTTCAGCTGGGTGATTGAAAATCTATGTAAAAATGCCATTGACGCTATGGATGGAGTGGGTACGATCCTGATCACTATGAAAGAAGACGCTAAACATGTGGTTATCGATATAAGCGATACCGGGCGGGGGATTTCGCGCACAGAGCAACGCGATATTTTTAACCCGGGCTATACCAGTAAGAAAAGAGGCTGGGGATTAGGGCTTTCTCTGTCGAAAAGGATTATCCGAGATTACCACAAAGGAAAAATATTTGTAAAAAGTTCTACTATGGGGGAAGGCACCACCTTCCGGCTTATTATGCGTAAAAAAGTGTGATCAACCCCAATAATCATGGCTGGTATTTATATCCACATTCCGTTTTGTAAGCAAAAATGTCACTACTGTAATTTCTATACGGTCATTTCACAAAAATACCGGCACGACTTTATTCATGTCTTATTGAAGGAACTTGAACAGCGCAAGGATTATCTCGGCGGGCAACCAATCAACACTATATATTTGGGAGGGGGCACACCTTCTTTGTTGTCTGTTAACGAAATAGTACTTCTTGTTGATAAAATAAAGTCCCTGTTTCCGGTAAACGAAAAGGCGGAGATCACCCTGGAAGCAAATCCGGATGATCTGACCCGGGAGAAAATTGAATCTGTAAAGAAAAACACGCCTGTTAACCGCCTGAGTATCGGCGTGCAAAGCTTTCATAACGAAGATCTTGATTATTTGAATCGCGTGCATGACGGTGCACAAGCCATAAAGGTCATTGAAAACAGTTTACATGCGGGTTTTAATAATATAACTATCGACCTGATTTACGGCATCCCGACACTTACGGAAGAAAAATGGCTGAAAAACCTGGCCTTGTTTTTTGCTTTCGGAATACCGCATCTTTCTTCATACGCACTTACCGTGGAAAAGAAAACCGTGCTGCACAGCCTTATCGCCAAAAACAGAATGTCTGCCGTTGATGAGGAACAAACCGTAAGACACTTTGAGTTGCTGCTGAAAGAGACGAATAAACACGGTTTTAACCATTACGAAATTTCCAATTTCGCCCGCGAAGGTTTTTATTCAAAACACAACAGCATTTACTGGCTGGGCGGACATTATCTTGGCGTTGGCCCTTCGGCTCATTCGTTTAACGGTTCTTCGCGGCAGTGGAATGTTGCTAATATGAAACAATATATGGCGTTTGAGCAAACCGGTACAGCGATCCTTGAAAAAGAGGTGCTAACCAAAGACCAGCAGTTCAACGAATACGTCATGACATCCCTGCGCACCTCGTGGGGATGTGATACGGAACATATCGAAAATGTTTTCGGTAGCAATTATACCCGGCATTTTAAAGAACATATTACAACTTTTGTTAACGAAAGCAGAGTTCTGAAAAACGGCTCCGTTTATACGCTGACCAACGCAGGCAAACTTTTTGCCGATGGCATAGCTGCAGCGCTATTCAGGAGTTAAAAAACGAACTTTAAGATTTGTTAAGACCCATCTGGGTACTTTCTGAATATTTTACACTTATATTTGCCGCTTTAATAAATTAAAATCATAACATAATAATGGCACAAATAACTTTAAAAGGAAACCCGATTAACACTATTGGCAACTTGCCCGAAACCGGAGCGAAAGCGCCAGAATTTACACTTGTAAAAGACGATTTATCTATAAAATCACTCTCTGATTACAGAGGAAAAAAAGTTGTATTAAATATTTTTCCAAGTCTTGATACCGGGACTTGTGCTGCATCGGTTAGACGATTTAATGCAGAAGCTTCCGGATTGGAAAACACGGTTGTTTTGTGTATTTCAAAAGACCTTCCGTTTGCACAAGC
>DGOT01000269.1:7941-10312 GCA_002389465.1 Bacteroidales bacterium UBA4459
ATCGATGGCCCGTTGGCAGGATTAGAGTCAAGAGCCGTTGTGGTACTGGATGAAGAAGGAACTGTAATTTATACGCAGCAGGTTGGCGAAATTATTGATGAACCCAATTACGAAGCTGCGCTGGCTGTGTTGTAATAAACCAGGCGCATTTGTATAAGGGGCAAAAGAAACAACTTTTACCCCTTTTTTTATTTTACCTACTTGGTTTTTTCTTTCTGACAGCCTTCAGTAACTCCAAATGGCAAAATAGATACTATTCAGGGGGCCGGATGTGTAGTACAGCATTTGAGCTGCATGGTTTGGAAATTATTACGAACAAGATGGTGGCCTGCCGGGCTTTGTTTCAACTATGATTCACTCAAATACAAAAAACTACACTATTATTGTTTGGTTTAACTGCAACCTGGATACCGATGGTGTGCATACCGATCGTATTTTTACTGCTTTAATTAGCTTATTTTTTAACACCGTATCTTTACCATTTGCACTTACGTTATGAGCATCAGATTACTTAACATATGTATCTTTTTGGGGGTATTAAATCTTTCGTTTGCTCAAAACACTTTTTATGCCCAACTCGCCGATTCGGCTATGGAACTGACAAAACAAAATGTAACATACGATCCGAATTACTACAGTATTGATTATCCGAATGGAGATATCCCGGCTGACCGGGGTGTTTGTACAGATGTTGTAATTCGGGCATACAGAAAGCTCGGAATTGATCTTCAAAAAGAAGTTCATGAAGATATGAATTCAAACTTTGATGCCTATCCAAAAATCTGGGGGCTAACAAGCCCTGACAAAAATATCGACCACAGAAGGGTCCCCAACCTTATGGTTTTCTTTGAGCGGCACGGAATGGTGAAGCCCGTGTCGGAAAATCCGTATGACTATCTGCCCGGAGATATCGTTTGCTGGAACCTGGGTGGTAACATAACACATATCGGACTTGTTGTTGATAAGAAATCGAATGACGGAAGCAGATATTTAATTGTGCATAATATTGGTGGCGGGCAGGTTGTTGCTGACTGCTTGTTTGATTTTGAGATTATTGGGCATTACGCCTATAAGAAATAAAAATCACACCTTCTTAGAAGGTGGCCTTGCTTTGCCCCTGAAAGGGGCTATGAATCATTTCTTCATTTTAATATCAAACACCGATTAACGATTTTAGAATACCGAAGTATTCGTAATCAAAAATCAACATTCGTTAATCGATATTCGTCATTCAACTTATATTATCAAATACAGGTGAAGCCAAAAGAACATGACCACCAGCAAAGCAAGAGGCTTTTCAATGAAAAATAAATCGGATACCACATCCTTAAACACTAAGAGAAGGACTTTCTGTTATCAAAAACATATGAGAAATGAAACATGATTTCTTAATATTTCTTTAAATTGCTCACTAAAAAATTCGGAATATGGAAAACCAGGTAATGATTCTTGTTATCATGGCCGTTTACATAACCGGTCTGATGCTTTGGGGTGTTTACCAGGGCCGAAGAGTAAAAACGGAGCAGGATTATGCCATTGCCGGCCGAAAGCTGCCTGGTTGGGTAGCAGCACTGAGCGAACGGGCCACGGGAGAAAGTTCGTGGGCATTGTTGGGGCTGCCCGGTGCCGCCTACGCATTTGGCCTTACTGAAATATGGACTGCTGTTGGCTGTGTGGCCGGAATTGTTACCGCATGGGTGCTGCTGGCCTGGCGGCTGAGTGATAGGGCTGATCGTTTAGATGCCTCTACTTTTACCTCGTTTATCGCAAAATCACATCCGGCTCAAACCCGCTGGATACGCATGGTGGCTTCTTCCGCTATTGTTTTTTTCTTCTTTTTTTATGTGGGAGCTCAATTCCTCGGGGGTGGCAAAATCCTTTATACATTATTTGGCATCGATCCGCTTACCGGGATGATCATTACCGCCGTTGTTATCATTCCTTACACAATTTATGGCGGCTTCCGTTCGGTTGTTTATACTGATGTGGTTCAGGCGATTATAATGATCATCGCTTTAATTGTCGGGCCTATTATGGGGCTTATTTATCTTTCACAAAATCCTGATCTTTTCGCACCTTCTGTAAGTATGGCACTCAAGCTGGCCGGTCCTTCTTTTACTTCTTTAACGGGAGCGGCTTCAGGTTTTAGCATCGGGATTGTTATCGTGGGGGGCTTTTCATGGTTTTTCGGATACCTGGGTGGTCAACCACAGCTCAGCACCCGTTTTATGGCGATCCGTAACCGAAAACAGGCTAAATACGCCCGCAATATTGGTATTGGCTGGACGCTTATCGCATACGTGGGCGCTTTGTCGATTGGCTGGATTGGTTTGGCTATTTTTGGCCCCGAAGGAAGTGTAAACGGATTAAC
>DGOT01000269.1:10378-12791 GCA_002389465.1 Bacteroidales bacterium UBA4459
TTTTAATTACCGGAGCTATTGCGGCAATGATCTCAACGGCCGACTCCTTGCTGATCCTTTCATCCACAGAACTGACGGAAAATTTACTGAAGCCCGCATCAAAAAAAATGCAAAACATCAGTAATAAACATCAATTATTCATTTCAAGGGTCATTACTGCCCTGCTGGCTGTTATAGCCCTGACTTTAGCCCTGATATCGGGCGATAACACTTTTATCTTTAGCCTGGTAAGCTACGTATGGGCAGGTATAGGTGGCACGTTTTCGGTGGTTGTGCTGTTGACGTTGTTCTGGAAAAAATACCATGGAAGAGCTGTTCTGGCTACCATTGTTACCGGGATTGCGTTCACTATTATCTGGATCAATACGGGCATGGAGAAGGTGATCACTTCGCGCCTGCTTACTTTTTTTGTTGCCCTGGCAGCAGCGATCATTACTACTTATGTGTGGCCGGCACCAAAACTAAACAAGTAACAGATATTTAAAACTAGTTAGATTATATAGGGGAATGTATTAAAAGAGATAAAACACAGCTAACTTTAAAAGCTGATGAAAACACTCATCGCTCCCTTCCCTTGTTTTTTTCTGTTGTTGCTTTCCGCCTGGCGGGAAGAAGATTGCCTTCAAAGAGCATTACGGAGAAGGTAAGGAAGCTCCCTCCGAAACCCAGATCGTAATTCGGTAACGAGACAGGAATCATTGAAAATATTTGATTATTTCGGATAATTACTAATTTTGTAAGTTCTTTTTAAAGGATAGCAACCTGTACTGTAAACGCAGGCTGTTAACCATGATATAAACCTTATTATTAACAGAAAAACAAGAAACAAAATGAAAAAGTTAACTTTATTGTTAGCCGTTACATTCGTGATGGTAACAAATCTTTCAGCGCAAAACGAACCGGGTACTCCTGATCAGGAAGGGTGCAAAGATTACGAAGGTATCAGCAGGTTTCAGGGAGCAACAATACATGCCTGCAGTATCATCAACTACGGGGCTTTTTACCTGGGACTGGATGTTCCCGGGGATATTGATTTTAAAGGCCACGGAACTTTTTTTACAAAATACATGGAAGTTAAAGGCAAAATCACCAACATTCAGTATTTACTCCCCATGGAGACAGGCATATTGAAGGTTTACGAAAATTATAACAATACTTTAACCAAAGCGGGATACAATGTTCTTTATACAGAGCAATTTGAAAACACCTGTTTTTACAGGGAAGACTATTATGGTGGAGATGGCGGTGCCATTGTCATCGGTGTCGATGATTTTTACGGAAATAAATGCGACAAAGATTATTATTATGTAGTTTACAGCGGAGTAAGGGATTCGCTTGATATTTACGTTGCCTTATTCATTGGCGAAGACGGAGACGAAATTATCGTCAATCAATCGGTCATTGAAGCGGTTCCGTTAGATTTAGGGTTGGTTTCCGCCGACAATATTGCACAAAACATTAAAATGACGGGGCATTCTGTTTTTCACGATATTCATTTTGCCACGGGAAGTGCTGACATAGATGCTCAGTCTGACAACCAGATCAATGAAATCGCCAGATACATCAAGCAGCACTCCGACAAAAAATTCTTTATTGTCGGGCATACGGATAATGTAGGGAATTTTGATGCCAACATGACCTTATCAGAAAACAGGGCAAAAGCCGTTACGAATGAATTGGTCAGTAAATACGGAGTTGATGCCGGTCAACTTAAAGCTTACGGTGTGGCTAACCTTGTGCCAATAACTTCCAACAGCACCGATAAAGGTAAAGCTAGAAACCGTAGGGTTGAAATCGTAGAACAATAAAAGTTCCGCTGGCTAACACGAACAACATATCTTTTACTTGACCATTGAAGACCAACGGAACAAGTAAAAAGTAATACGAGGTAAAATTATTCTAGTCCGCAGTGATTGCTGTATGTGTCACGTTCGGCTGTAGTATACTCCTAAAACTAATTCAACTATGTATGAAAAAAGTAATCATTTGCCAATATCCTCATGCCACTTATGCCGCCATGATTAATACGGGCATGGAGGAGGTGATCACTTCGCGCTTGCTTACTTTTTTTGTGGCATTGACGGCCGCCATTGCTGCCACGTATTTAATTTCTGATCCAAAATCATCAGGTTAACTTTACTTCTTCTCCTTATTGAAACGTGCTAAATAACACTGACCTAAATAAATATAATTTAGCAATGCCCTCAAGCCAGGCTCCCGAAAACTTTCGGGACATCCTTTTTTTCAACAGCAAGAAAAAGGATGCAAAAAATGCCGCCACTGCTGAAAGATGAAAAAATGGGGTTAAGGCAAAAGGCTAAATCATCCCGCCCTGAGGCAAAGTGTCTTCCCGTCTTTTTGAAGGCGAACCTCACTCTAACAGCAACATAAAACATGAGAAGTAAAGGAGCCC
>DGOT01000199.1:0-8550 GCA_002389465.1 Bacteroidales bacterium UBA4459
GAGAAGTTACATAAAGTAGGTATGTAGATCCCGCTGGCGTGAGCTGCTTCAACAATTGTCTGGCCTTTTTCCGCCTCAATTATTTTGCCGTCTATTTCAAACTTTATTGTGTTATTCATGATTTTTAAATTTTCAGTTACTTTGGTGAAATTCTGTTTTCCTGCCAACAAATTTATTGGCTGCTTCAACTGACTTTGTAATATCAAACAGATTATCGTAATCCGCCATTGCCTGTACGTGTTGTTCATACAGATGGCGGAAATTCAGGATACTAGTCAGAATCGGGTTGCCCGCTGTCTGGCCCAGTCCGCAACGGCTTACTTTCAGTGTCTTACCCCAACTTAGCAAGTCATCAATATCCTGGCGAACACCGTGACCATTCAGTATTTTCTCCAGCTTTTTCTTCATTATGAATGGAAGATTGCGGCATGTAGAACATGAGCCGCAGGATTCTTCGATAAAGAAGTCCATAAAATTCATGACCACATCGCGTAGTAATTCCCGTTCATTATTGAATATGATCATCGAGCCTCCCGTCGGCAAGTCAGAGTAACTGAGTTTTCTGTCGAAAAACTTCTCAGCCACCATCATTCCCGAAGGTTTGTGCCATTTCATCAGTTCGGAACTTGTCAGATTATCAAAGTCATGCGGACCTATCAGCATGCCTGAAGGACCACCAACCTGAATAGCCTGAACCTCGTCAGCGCCACACATTTCAAGTACTTCGGTAATACTTGTGCCCCACTCAACTTCATAAATTCCAGGAAATTTGCAATCGCCGGAAATACTCAGAAGTTTTGTTCCTGTAGAATCTTTTGTCCCGAAACTACTGTACCATTCAGCTCCATTTTTCAGAATTCGTACTGCCGAAGCCAGGGTTTCTACATTGTTGACAATAGTAGGATATTCCTTGTATCCTTTTTCTACGGGGAATGGCGGTTTATCCCTCGGCTCACCCCTTTTACCTTCCAGCGATTCAATAAGTGCCGATTCTTCACCACAGACGTAGGCACCGGCCCCCAGCTGAATACGAATATCAAAATTGAACTCTTTTACACCATTTATATTTTTTCCTAACAGATTCTGTTCCCGCATTTCGGCCAGTATCTTATTCAGGTATTTTAACAAATATTTGTATTCGTACCTGAGGTAAACCAAGCCTAAATCAGCCCCTGTAGCATAAGCAGCGATAACCATTCCTTCAAATACGAGATCAGGAAATTCGGTCAGCATTACACGGTCTTTAAATGTACCCGGTTCTCCTTCATCTGCATTGCAAATGATGACACGGTGTTCTCCTTCAACAAGCCGACCAAAACGCCATTTCATACCCGTAGGAAAACCTGCACCTCCCCTGCCTCTCAGGTTTGAATCTTCAATAATCTGGATTACGTCCTGAGGTGAATGCTTTTTCAATTCTTTTTGCAGTACCTCAAAACGTTGATAATCGTTATTTAACAAAATTGAGCCCTTACGGATATGATTGTATACCATCGACTGCACATCAGGATCGGCATTGTGTCCATCGCCATAACTCTCATAAATCACTTGGTTCAACTCTTTCCCTTCCCGAAGGCCGGAAATAAGTTTTTCGACACGGTACGCTGTCAAATTAGTAAAAACTACATCATTGATCAATGCCGCTGGGTCCTGGTCGTTCATGCCGATACATGATGTATCATTCAGGCCGAACATTCCATCGTCACTTACCTGCCCGAAAGCGACACCACAGGAGTTTTCAAATGCTTCTTTCACAGCCTTACGACCACTCATCTGAGCTGTAATACCCTTGTTCAGAAAAACGTTGTATTTCGCACGGGGCTTATCGCTGAAGAAATGATAAAACGATACCGTTTCGTTGATTTCAGCCATTGAAATTTCTAAGGTTTCAGCTAACAATTTTATATCATCTTTATCCACATATCCCTGCACTTCATGGATATCGAGCAATATATCCATTAGACGATTTCTGTCAGCGCTGTAACGATTAATAATTTGATTGATTTTTTCTTTCATTATTGCTATAATTCTTATTATTGAATGGGTATAAAAAAATCTACTGTTAATTATTTAACAGCAAAATTAGGATATTTTGTTAAATATTTAACAATAATAAGTTTAGAAGTATTATAAATTATATTTTTGCGGAAATTTCAGCTAATGATCAAGGCGCAAGAGATTAAGATCACAGGTTTAGTACAAGGAGTAGGATTCAGACCTTTCATATACAGGCTGGCGCATAAGCATCATTTAAAAGGGTTTGTTGAGAATAATAATCTTGGTGTCAGAGTAATTATTGAAGGCATAGCAAACGAACTCAACAGTTTCACTAAGGATATCATTCCAGAAGCTCCACAGGCCTCTTCCATTGATCATATAAGTTCATTAGAAATTGCCGTTCGACATTTTGATTCGTTTGCTATTGAAAAAAGCAGCTCCGTTTCGGATGCTGTTACCGAAGTAAGCCCCGATATATCAGTTTGCCCTGATTGTTTAAACGACATGAAATACCAGGAACGGAGGATTAATTATCCATTCACCAACTGCACCAACTGCGGCCCCCGCTTTACCATCATTAAAGACCTCCCCTATGACCGTGCAAAAACAACAATGCACGAATTTGAGATGTGTCCGGAATGTAACAAAGAATACACAAATGTCCTCGATAGAAGATTTCACGCACAGCCGGTCGCCTGCAAAAATTGTGGACCCGAATACACCTTATACTATAAGGAACACAAAACAAATGATATTAGCACTATAATCGACTCGTGCTGTAACTTGCTGGAGCAAAACAAAATAGTTGCTATAAAAGGCCTTGGTGGCTATCATCTGGCGTGCAGTGCTTTCCACGATACAACCATCCGGCAGCTGAGGGAACGAAAAAACAGAGAAGGAAAACCCTTTGCACTTATGTTTCGCGATCTGGATGCTGCCGAAGAATATCTTTTTATAGACAACGATGAAAAAGAACTGCTGACAAGCTGGCAAAAGCCAATTACCTTACTGAAAATAAAAAAAGAGCTGGCTCCATCAATCAGCATCAACCTGAATACAGTTGGCGCTATGTTGCCATATATGCCCTTTCATTACCAGCTTTTCGAGAAGTTGAAGATCCCGGCAATCGTATTGACCAGCGGCAACATTTCCGATGAACCTATCGTAATCGACAACAATGAGGCTCTTGAGAGACTGGGCCATATATCGGATGCGGTAATCACATATAACCGCGACATACACAACAGGACAGACGACTCAGTGGCCATGGTAACCAACGGAAAAAGCAGGGTTATCAGGCGCTCACGGAGCTATGTCCCCTCTCCGATAAGGCTACACCTTGACACGGAAAGCATTTTTGCTGCCGGTGCCGAGTTGGTCAATTGTTTTTGTATCGGAAAGGGAAATCAGGCGATTATGAGCCAGCATATCGGTGATTTGAAGAATCTAGAGACACTGGACTTTTATACCGAGTCGGCACAAAGGTTTGAACGGCTTTTCCGGTTTAAGCCGGAGATAGTCGCCTGCGATATGCATCCTGATTACTTATCCACCCGTTATGCAAAAAGTCTGGGACTTCCGATCGTTGAAACTCAGCATCATCATGCCCATATTGCCTCATGCATGGCAGAACACAAACTGGATGAAGATGTTATCGGCCTTAGTTTTGACGGTACCGGATATGGCGATGACGGCCACATCTGGGGAGGTGAGTTTTTTGTCTGCAACCTCAATAACTACCAGCGGATGGCACATTTCGAATACATCCCGCAACCCGGCGGCGACCTTGTTACAAAACAGCCCTGGCGTATGATGCTTTCCTATCTGCATCACTATTTCGGAAACGATATTCTAACAAAACACGCCAACTTATTTAACGGAATCCCAATGCAGGATGCCGAAATGGTGTTGTCCATGATTGAAAAAGGAATCAACTGCCCGCTGACAAGCAGTGCAGGCCGCTTGTTTGATGCTGTGGCAGCGCTTATTGATGTCTGCAAAACTGCATCGTACCACGCCGAACCGCCCATGAGACTCGAATCGGTTGCTACTGACTCATCCTTATTTTATCCTTATGAGTCAGGAAAGATAGTGAACATGAAAAAGACATTCGAAGGTATCATCAACGACCTCAACCAACATGTTGACGTCAGTCTGATCTCCGGTAAATTTCATAATACTGTCGTCCATATTATTGTCGATCAGGTACGCTGGATCAGTGAGCAAACAAAAATCAAAACGGTTGTCCTCTCCGGAGGTAGCTTTCAAAACAGGATATTGTTAAAAAAGGTAGAAGATCTACTCAATGATAGTACATTTGCAGTCTTTTCTCAATCGGCTATTCCGTCAAACGATGGAGGTATAGCCCTCGGGCAACTGGCTATTGCGGCCAAGAGAAGAGCATTAGGACTCATTTAAATAATTTATAATTATGTGTTTAAGCATTCCGGCAAGAATTGACAAGATAGAAGAACTTACCGCGGTTTGTACGGTAGGAACAACCAGTTATCAGGCAAGTTTGGAATTATTAAAAGACGAACAGGTTGAAGTTGGCGACTATGTGCTGATCCACACAGGATTTGCCATTCAGAAACTGGATGCCGCAGAAGCGGAAGCCAGCCTGAAAACATTTGAAGAATTCAAAGCATTGAACAACCGGATGGACACAGAAGAGCAGAAGACGGATACGCGTCTGATTTAAGCGGAAACATCATGAAGTATATTGACGAATACAGAGATAAAGAAATCGTACGCTTACTGGCTGAAGAAATAAAAAAAACAGTCACTAAACCCATCCGGCTAATGGAAGTGTGCGGCGGACATACCATGTCGATCCAGAAATACGGTATTCCATACCTGCTGCCCGAAGAAGTGGAACTAATCTCCGGTCCGGGATGTCCGGTTTGTGTTACCAGCAGGACATACATCGACAGAGCTGTAGCTTACAGCCGGCTTGATGATGTAATCATTACCACGTATGGCGACCTGATCCGTGTTCCGGGATCCTCTTCGAGCCTGGATAGAGAAAAAGCTAATGGGGCTGATGTACGCATTGTATATTCTATTCTTGACGCACTAATGGTTGCCAAAAAAAACCGCAGAAAGAAAGTCATCTTCTTAGGGATCGGTTTTGAGACAACAGCCCCCAGTTCGGCAGCTGGCATCATAAAGGCCCAGATGGCCGGAATCACAAATTTCTATCTGTACAGTGCCCATAAAGTAATGCCTCCTGCCATGGAAACACTGATTGATGAAGGAGTACAGATCGACGGATATATTGGGCCGGGACATGTGAGCACTATAACGGGAAAGGGAATTTATCTAAACATCCCCGAGAAATACGGGCTGGGAGTTGTTATCAGCGGTTTTGAGCCGGTTGACCTGATGCAGTCGATTCTGATGCTGGTACAGCAGATTGAAAACAAGGAGCCAAAGGTTGAGATTGAATACACCAGAGCCGTAAAGCCCGAAGGAAACGTGAAGGCACAGGAAATGCTCGATGAAGTTTTTGAATACCGGGATGACTGGTGGAGAGGCCTTGGCGTGCTTGAAAACAGCGGACTTAAAATCAGGGATAAATATGCCATGCATGATGCTGAAGTACAGATATCTGTTGATGTAGAACCATTGATAGAACCGAAAGGGTGTATATGTGGTGATATCTTACGAGGAGTTAGTAAGCCTAAAGACTGTAAGCTGTTTGGCACTGTTTGTACTCCATCAGACCCTGTAGGTTCCTGCATGGTGTCCAACGAAGGCTCCTGCGCTGCCTATTATTTGTATAACCGTTAGTCATTCTTCTAAAATGTATTTAACTGACTATGAAAAATAAATTCGATACCATTCTGCTCGGTCATGGAAGCGGAGGACAACTCAGCCATGATCTTATTACTGATCTTTTTACCAAACATTTCGACAACGACATACTCAGGCAACAATCAGACTCGGCCATACTGGAAACGGGAAAAAACCATCTGGCATACACAACAGACTCATTTGTTGTTGACCCTCTGTTTTTCCCCGGTGGTGACATCGGAAAACTTGCCATCGCAGGAACCGTGAATGACCTGGCCGTTTCAGGTGCCTGCCCGCTCTATTTGAGCGTCGGGTTCATTATCGAAGAAGGACTTTCGTTCAGTGACTTGGAACGCGTAGTGCTATCGATGGCCGAAGAGGCCAGAAAAGCCGGTGTCAGGATTGTTACAGGCGATACAAAAGTAGTGGACAGAGGTAAATGTGATAAATTGTTCATTAACACTTCCGGGATCGGTATTCTTGATAAACAGCATGTGCCTATCAGTTCGGGAAGTAACATAAAAATAGGTGATAAGATCATTATCAACGGTAGTATCGGAGATCATGGAATGGCTGTGATGGCCGCCCGTAATGAATTGAATATTTCAGCCGATATAACGTCAGACTGTGCCTGCCTGAACGGATTAATTAAATCTGCTATGGAGACCGGTGCTCAAATCAGCTTTATGCGCGATGCTACGCGGGGCGGACTGGGAACTGTTATCTCAGAACTGGTGAAGAGTAAAAATTACGGCATTCGTTTGATGGAAGACCGGTTAAAAGTTAATGATGGAGTCAAAGGTATGTGCGAGTTACTCGGCTTCGACCCGATTTATGTAGCCAACGAAGGAAAAGTAGTTATGGTTGTAGCTGAAGAAGATGCTGACCGTGTTGTAGCTGTCTTAAAACAGCATCCCTCCGGAACACAAACTTCTATAATCGGTGAGATTACCAACGATCACCAAGGGAGCGCCTGGCTCGAAACTCTTGTCGGCGGTAAAAGAATCATCGAAATGTTGTCGGGGCAGCAACTACCCCGCATCTGTTAAAGTCCGAATTCGTTGTAGAATTTAGAAAGCTCGTGCGTCAGGTCATGAAATGTAAGGTAATGACTGGAACACCCTTTTCTGGAACAGATACTTACGCGCCCCCCTGCTTTAAGAACAAAAGTAACCATCGGAGCTCCGCACAGTTTACACTCATCCTGCACCGTTAACTCTTTATTGCATTTCGGGCAGTAAAAATCAACGATAGTATCCTGCTTGATGTCGATGTTAGCTGTATGGTCAAAACACTCAAATACCGAACAAAGGTTGATTACTCCTCTTTCCTCAGGTGTTACAATATTACACTTGATGCTGGGAAACCCATGCAGTAAATTTTTTTCATCCATCAAAGACTCACGGCAATGCGGGCATTTAACGTGAAGTGATATCTTCTTTTTCATATATCGTTATTTATTAACAGTTAAAGTGAAAATTCCAGTACTAATATAAGAAAATTTTAATTTACAAAACAAGGATATTTATTAATATTTTTGCCGTAAAGTTGCAACCTAAACAAAACCATTATGTGCGGAACTTGCGGATGTGGTGAAGACAACCACGTAACATATACAACACCGGGTAGAAATCCCCGCCACGATCATCATGATCATGATCATAACCACGATCACAATCACAAGCATGAACAGGGGCATCACCATCACAGCAAAGAGATTCAGCTGGAAATGGATGTGCTGGCAAAAAACAACCTGACCGCCCAACGGAACAGGGGGTATTTTGAGGCGCTGAACATAACAACCCTAAACCTGGTGAGTTCACCGGGTTCGGGTAAAACCAGTTTGCTTGAAAAAACCATCCACGACGTGAAAAGCGAACTGGATTTGTATATCATTGAAGGCGACCAGCAAACCATGCATGATGCCGACAGGATTGATAAAGCCGGTGCTCCGGTAATTCAGGTAAACACCGGAAACGGTTGCCATCTGGATGCCGATATGGTGCACCATGCAGTAACAGAACTGAAACCTAAGCAGGGATCTGTATTGTTTATCGAAAATGTTGGCAACCTGGTATGCCCCAGTTTATTCGATCTGGGCGAAAGCAAGAGGGTGGTTATTATCAGCACAACCGAAGGGGAAGACAAACCCATCAAATATCCCACAATGTTCGAGTCTTCCCAATTATGCGTCATAAACAAAACAGATTTACTTCCTTACGTTGATTTTAATGTTGAAAAGGCCAAAGAATATGCGCGCCAGGTAAACCCTGACCTTGAATTTATAGAGCTTTCGGTAAAATCAGGAAAAGGTTTGCAGAATTGGTACGCCTGGTTAAAAAACTTACAGAAATAGTTACTATAACACATGCAGCAATAGGTACGAGCCAACAAAGAAATAGCTTTGAGTGTAAAAACAAAAACCGCACGTCTTTCCATTTGGTCCAATACAACATTGATTGTATTAAATGCTGTTGTGGGTCTGCTCAGCGGTTCGGTGAGTATCTTATCGGAAGCTATCCACACATTAATTGACCTGATGGCTGCTGTAATGGCCTATTATTCGATAAAAATTGCGGAAAAACCTGCCGATAAAGAGCATCCTTTCGGTCATGGTAAGTTTGAAAATATTTCAGGCGTTGTTGAAGCAGTCCTGATATTTATAGCATCGGGCTGGATCATTTACCATGCCGTAACCCGCCTGATACAGGGGGAACAGATGATAGGTGTTCAGGGCCTTACGCTCGGCTTTATCGT
>DGOT01000199.1:8611-9159 GCA_002389465.1 Bacteroidales bacterium UBA4459
TGAGTACACACGTATATACATCGGCTGGCGTTGGTATCAGCCTGGCCGTAATTTATTTCACCGGCTGGCACTTTCTGGACCCTATCGCAGCCATCGTTGTTGCCAGCTACATACTGAAAGAAGCCTTTGAGATTCTTATTGAAGCTTTCAAACCCCTGGCAGATGCTTCCTTACCTCCTGAAGAAATTCAGCTTATCGAAGAAACAATCAAAAACAATCTGGGTAAAGCGGTTGATTTCCACATGCTTCGCGCACGCAAAGCCGGCTCCAACAGGGAAGCTGATTTTCATCTGGAAGTTCCCGGTAACATGTCTGTCCTCGAATCGCATGATCTTTGTGACCGGATTGAGCATAAATTACAAAGTCAACTGCCTAAACTGAAAGTAACGATACATGTAGAACCGGAAGGATATCATAATCCGAATTAACTTACCGCAAGTGTATAGCTGAATTGTTTATCCTGATTAATAAACAACTTTTCCATCAATGTATGTTGCTCTAATTTTTACTGAAAGTATCTCCTTTTCCGCAATTTGCATAATATCTTT
>DGOT01000226.1:0-5450 GCA_002389465.1 Bacteroidales bacterium UBA4459
TATCCAGGGAGATCCGGCGGATGAAGAAATGGTTTTTAATGCTATTTTGACAAATAACGGAGATGATGCAGATACCATTAAAATAACACGCAGACGTATTTACCAATTGGAGAACACAACACATTACTTTTGCTGGGGCGCTTGTTATGAGCCAAATAAGCCTGATTCTGTTTTTATGCCTGATGCGTTTTTGGTGATAGATTCCGGAGCTTCGAGTGAAGAATTTGGGTTTGTAGCACACTATACTCCTAATGAAGAAGTGGGAACATCCATGTTTGAATATACTTTTTACAATAAGAACGACAGGGATGAGAACATTGTTGTTGTTGCGAAATTCGTAACATCACCTGATGGTGTCCTTGATCAGCTTATGGCAAATGCACACATTTCCGATTTATACCCAAATCCGGCAACATCATATGTTTCTATTAATTATGATTTGCCCGCACAGGTGGAAAGCGCCAGCGTGAAGATCATGAATATCCTTGGGTCTGTTGTTAAAAACGAGCTGTTAAACAGAAACGCTCCTCGCCTCAGGTTAGATGTTTCCGATCTGACAAACGGAGTCTATTTTTACTCCATTATTATAAATAACGAAGTGTATAAGACAAAGAAGCTCGTTGTTAAGTAAGAATTGAAAAAAACATATAAAAACAAAAAACCGGCTAAAAGCCGGTTTTTTTATTCTAAGGATATTGCTGTTTATAAATGAAAAGCTTTCTGCACGCTTTTCACGGCATCCAGTTTTTCCCATGCGAAGAAAGTAAGCTTCTTCTTCTCTTCTTTTCCGTTGTATTTCAGTGTTACTTCATCTTCATACGGGTCTCTTCCGAAATGACCGTAAGCTGCTGCTTTACTAAAAATAGGATATTTTAGTTCAAATTTCTTAACGATCTCATAGGGGCGCAGGTCGAAAATGGTTGATGTGATCTCTGCGATCCGGCTGTCTTTCATAGCAGCACCTGTTTCGTCTTTTACATGTGTTGTTCCGTACGTGTCAATAAAGAAACCAACGGGTTTGTCAACGCCAATGGCATAGGCCACCTGCACCAACACTTTATCGGCTACACCCGCTGCAACCAGGTTTTTGGCAATATGACGGGCTGCATAGGCTGCCGAACGGTCAACTTTCGAGGCGTCTTTTCCGGAGAAGGCACCACCGCCATGGGCTCCGTGTCCGCCGTAAGTATCCACAATAATTTTACGCCCGGTTAAGCCCGTGTCACCGTGCGGGCCACCAATCACAAATTTCCCCGTCGGGTTGACATATAATTTATAATTATGGTCAAATAATTTCTGAATACGTTCGGGATAATGCTTTTTAACGGCTGGAATCAAATATTGCTCAATATCTGCAGCAATAGTTTGCTGCATATCCTCATCTGAAGTGAAAATATCATCGTGTTGCGTTGAAATAACGATTGTGTCAATTCTGACCGGTTTTCCGTCATCATTATATTCCAGTGTCACCTGCGATTTTGCATCAGGACGCAGGTAATTCATAACTTTTTCTTCGCGTCTGATTTTAGCCAGTTCAAATAGTAGATCGTGGGCTATTTCAGTAGTGATGGGCATGTAGTTGTCCATCTCATTGATGGCAAAACCAAACATCATCCCCTGGTCGCCGGCACCCTGGTTTTCCTTTTCTTTTTTAACAACACCCTGCCTGATGTCAGCTGATTGCTCGTGCAAGGCAGAGAGTACGGAACACGAATCGGCATCAAAACGATATGCGGCTTTTGTATAGCCAATCCTTTTGATAACTTCACGTGTAGTGGTTTGCAGATCAACATATGCTTTTGTATTTACTTCACCCGAGATCACAACAAGTCCTGTTGTAACAAGTGTTTCGCAAGCAACTTTTGATTCGGGGTCCTGTCGGAGCATTTCATCCAATACGGCATCCGAGATCTGGTCGGCAACTTTATCAGGATGGCCTTCTGACACAGATTCTGAAGTGAAAAAATATGACATATTAATATATAATTTTAACGTTAAGGATAGAAAGATTGACTGGGGAGCTAAAATTGTTTTAGCATTTTTTTTCGTGGTTGCAATCAATCAAATCTGTCCACAAATTCATTTTGATGCGCAAAAATAGAGAATATTATTTAACCGGAAACTATTCTCGGAAATTATTGTTTTGTCAGCCTTCTGAAAACATCTTCCATCTTGAGTTCATTTTGCGACAGGGATAACACATTGTACTTGCTTGCTACAGCAAACCTGAAAATGTGTTCGCGGATATCTTTTTTCCCTTCGGTTTCTATCAGCCACACTTTTTCGGATACCAGACGTGCTTTTGCCACATGAGGAATAGTAAGCACCTCTTCTTCCGTAACATTTTCTTTAAATTCTACGCTGAACTCCAGGCTGCCTGAGGAGAGTTTCGATAGGTTTTCAGTAGTGTCATCGGCAATAATTTTTCCTTTATCGATAATGATCACCCTGTCGCATATTGCCTCCACCTCCTGCATAATGTGGGTTGAGAGTATAACAGTCTTCTCTTTTCCCAGGTCGGAGATTATTTTTCTGATATCGACGATCTGGTTTGGGTCGAGACCGGAGGTGGGCTCATCAAGGATGAGAATATCAGGGTTGTGAATCAATGCCTGTGCTAATCCAATCCGTTGCCGGTATCCCTTCGACAGGGCTCCTATTAATTTATGTTGCTCGGGCTCCAGTCCCGTAAGGGATAAAATTTCCCGGATAGTCTTTCCTGCATCTTTGTACGAAGGATACATCTTTAAGGTAAACCTCAAATATTCCTTCACGTACATTTCAGAATACAATGGGTTGTGTTCGGGCAGGTAGCCAATCAGTTGTTTTACCTGAAATGCGCTCTCCTGAACATCATACCCGTTAATCAATGCCTGTCCTGAAGTGGGTGTAAGATAGGAAGTAAGAATCTTCATCAAAGTGGATTTGCCGGCACCGTTGGGCCCCAGCAAACCAACCACTTCCCCCTTGTTGATTTGCAGACTGATTCCGTCCAGGGCTTTTTGTTTGCCGTATAATTTTGATATGTTCTTTACTTCTACTGTTGCCATGTCGTATGAGATGTGCATTGAGAGGGCAAAATTAGTAAAAAGCAAATTGCAATTTTTAAATAAAACAAATTTGGTTAATCCGAAAATAGTTTCTATTTTTGCAGCCCAATTTTTAGGTCTTTAGATTAAACACCTTAAGAAACAATAAAATAGATGAATACGTTGAGTTATAAAACTGTTAGTGCCAATAAGAATACCGTCAAGAAAGAGTGGGTATTGGTAAATGCTGAGAACCAGGTACTGGGAAGATTGGCATCGGAAGTGGCCAAAATTTTACGCGGAAAGCATAAGCCAAGCTTCACACCACATGTCGATTGCGGAGATAATGTTGTTATTATTAATGCCGAGAAGGTCAGACTTACAGGTAACAAATGGGACGCAAAAGAATATATTCGCCATTCGGGATATCCGGGCGGCCAGTCATCGCTGACTGCTAAAGAACTTATGAAGAGAAAACCTACGGCTTTGGTTGAAAAAGCGGTTAAAGGAATGTTGCCGAAAAATAAATTAGGCGCTGATCTTTTCAGAAACTTATATGTTTATGAAGGTAGCGAGCACGAACAGCAAGCTCAAAAACCAAAAGAAATTAAATTAAATTCAATTAGATAGTTTAATGGAAATTATACACGCACTCGGTAGAAGAAAGACAGCAATTGCTCGAATCTATTTAAAAGAAGGAAAAGGAATAATTCGTGTTAACAAGCGCGATTATAAAGAGTTTTTTCCAACAGCTACATTACATTATGTAGTGGAACAACCCTTTTTGCTAACCGACAATATTGGTAAGTACGATGTTGATGTGAATTTAAGAGGCGGTGGAATTACCGGCCAGGCAGAAGCTCTGCGTTTGGCCATTTCGCGTGCACTTCTTAAAATTGATCCTGAGTATCGTCCTGTTCTGAAGGAAAAAGGCCTGCTGAAACGAGACCCGAGAATGGTAGAACGTAAAAAGCCGGGACAACCAAAAGCTCGTAAAAAATTCCAGTTTAGTAAACGTTAGATTTTTCATTTACACCGGAAAGAGTTTAGTATCCAAATTGCCAAAACTTCGTTCGCGAACTATTTGGCGATTGCTTAAAGAGAATGTAAACAAATTAAAATTTAAAAAATGACGAAAGTAAGTTTTGACGATTTGCTGGAAGCAGGTGTTCATTTTGGTCACCTGAAACGCAAATGGAATCCGAACATGGCTCCTTATATTTTTATGGAGCGTAATGGCATTCACATTATTGACCTGTATAAAACGCAGGCGAAACTTGAAGAAGCGCAGAACGCGCTGAAACAAATTACCAAATCAGGCAAAAGAATATTGTTTGTAGCAACCAAAAAACAGGCAAAAGAACTAGTAGCCGAACTGGTAAAGAAAGTAAATATGCCTTATGTAACGGAGCGTTGGCCCGGTGGTATGCTCACCAACTTTGCTACCATACGTAAAGCTGTTCGTAAGATGTCGAGTATCGATAAAATGGCAGACACCAATACGTACAAGAACTTGTCGAAAAGAGAAAAACTTCAGATTTCACGTGAGCGTGCCAAACTGGAGAAAAACCTCGGAAGTATTGCCGATATGAGTCGTTTGCCGGCAGCCTTGTTTGTGGTCGATATCAACAAAGAGAAGATTGCTGTTGCCGAAGCGCGTAAGTTGAACATCCCCATCTTTGCTATGGTGGATACAAATACAGACCCTACACTTATTGACTTTCCGGTTCCTGCCAATGATGACGCCTCTAAATCTATTTCCATAATTGTTAATGCTGCTGTGCTGGCCATAGCCGAAGGATTAAATGAGCGCAGACTGGCAAGAGAAAAAGAAGTTGAGGAAGCTGAGGAAGCAAAACAGGTGATGGAAGATCTCAAAGCGAAATCAGAAGCATTGGCTCAGGCCGAGGAAGAAGCTGACCTGGAAGCAGAAAAAGGTAAAAAAGGTGCTAAAGCGAAGAAAGCAGGAGAAGGAGAAGGAAAAGAAGAAAAACCTGCCAAACCAAAGCGCCCCAGAAAAACAGTTGTTAAAAAGAAATAGACATTTATATAAAAATAAAACCTGACTTAAAAATGAAAATTACTGCCCAACAGGTAAATGAATTAAGAAAAATCACCGGTGCCGGTATGATGGATTGCAAAAAAGCATTGGTGGAGAGTGATGGCGATATCGAAAATGCTATTGACATACTAAGAAAAAAAGGACAGAAAGTTGCCGCTAAACGTGCCGACCGTAGTGCAAATGAAGGTGTTGTTTTAGCCAAAGTAAGTGATGACAAGGCTTTTGCAGCTGTGATCATGATTAACTGCGAAACTGATTTTGTAGCCAAAAATGCTGACTTTATAGATTTTACGCAATCGATACTCGATAAGGCTGTAAACGAAAAGGTTAAAAATGCAGAGGAACTGAAAGCGGTAAAT
>DGOT01000226.1:5469-10292 GCA_002389465.1 Bacteroidales bacterium UBA4459
GGCGAGAAGATAGAACTCGGAGCTTACGAAGTTGTGGAAGCTGCAAGTGCTTATGCTTACATTCACCCTGGCAACAGAATTGCTACCATTGCCGGTTTTAATAAAGCCGGAGATTTTGATGTAGAAGGAAAAGACGTAGTTATGCAGATTGCTGCCATGTCGCCAGTTTCCATCGACAAAGATGATGTATCAGAAGAAGTTAAAGAGCGTGAGATAGAGATTGGTAAAGAACAGGCACGTCAGGAAGGAAAACCGGAAGAGATGCTTGAAAAAATTGCCCTGGGGAAATTGAACAAATTCTTTAAAGAGAATACGTTGCTGAACCAGGCATTCATAAAAGATAGTAAGAAAAGCGTAGGCCAATACTTAAAGGAGAAAGATAAAGATCTTACAGTTGTAGCTTTTAGCAGATTAGCTTTAGCATAGTGTTAAATTAAGTGCGCATAAAAAGAAAAGGCCGGCTGGATAGCCGGCCTTTTTTGGTGCCCTTCAGTTACCCGAGGAGTTTTTTAACAATGCCGGAGACAAGCCGGTTGTCGGCCTTTCCGGCCAGTTGTTTTGTAACCATACCCATCACTCTGCCCATGTCTTTCACATTGCTTGCTCCTGTCTCCTCAATAACCCTCTTTACCACTGTCTCTATTTCAGTTTCATCCATTTGTTCCGGTAAATAACCGGCAATTATTTTTGCCTGGTATTCATCTTCTTCCGCCAGGTCCTTGCGCCCTTGCTCGCGGTAAATGACTGCAGCCTCTTTCCTTTGTTTAACAAGTTTCTGCAGTAATTTCATTTCCACCGACTTGGGGATTTCATCTCCGCTTCTGTCTTTTCCTGTTTTTTCAAGTAACAGGGCGGCTTTTATAGCTCGTAAGGCTTCCAGCTTCTTTTTGTCTTTCTGAAGCATAGCCGATTTTATATCGTCATTTATGAGTATTTCGAGATTCATCATATTAGTTTTTAGTTGCTTAATCGATGTTGTCGTGCAGAAAAGAGTTGTCGGTTTTAATAACCGGATTGCTATCCCCATCTTCTCCTAAAGTATATCTCGAAACAATCGACTCCGATGATAAAGGAGTATCGTCAAGTTGTATATTTCTTCTTACATAAGCCGGCTCCGATTCCATTTTTGCTACGGTTTCAGGGGTGTCAATACGGCTGAGGTCTTTTAGCTTCTGAATTCGTTCATCTGCATTTCTTTGAATGGCTTCGTCTTCCTGTTCGATGGTTTGTTCAGCTTCTTTTTCAGGCATACTTGAAGAAATAGTGTGGCTTACACCCGGAGGTGTATTTTCTGTCTTTCTAACAGTTCTGAACAGGGGAGTGGGTGTCTCGCTCTCCGGTTTTACAGGTTTATTTTCAGAAGTATGTCCCAGCGGAGTCACTTTTCTTACGGTTTCCGGTTTATTTTCTTTAAAGTCATCTTTGTCTCCTCGCGATTTATTTACCGGACGAATGGTTTCATTTTCTTTTTCATTCGTTTCGTGTTTCCTGTGAAGAAGTGATTCAAATACAGGAACTTCAAGGGCTTCTTTTTTTTCCAGTTCTTCAGTTTGATAGGATATTTCGGTAGCCGGCTCCGTTATTTTCTTTTCTTTTACAGGTGTTTCTTTTTCTACCTTTTTCTTTTCGTCACCAATTTGGCCAATAACATTCAGTTTATGTTCTTCTTTTGTCCTTTTTGCATCAAAACCTGTGGCAATAATCGTAATGCTGATCTGATGCTCCAGCGAATCATCTTTTCCGTTACCCCAGATTACATCGGCCTCATTCTGCCTTCCGCATTCCTGCTGGATATAATCGGTAATTTCGGTAATTTCATCCATTCTCAGGTCTTCTTCACCTGTTACGATGTACAGCAGAATATTTTGTGCGCCTTTGATGTCGTTGTCGTTCAGCAGCGGTGAACTCATGGCTTCTTCAATAGCCATCAGCGCACGCCCCTCGCCTTCCGCTGTAGCAGAACCCATAATGGCTTTTCCGCTGTTTTCAATGACCGTTTTCACATCTTGGAAATCGATGTTGATGTAGCCGGTAACCGTGATCAGTTCGGCAATACCTTTGGCAGCCGATGTGAGTACATTGTCGGCCTGGGCAAAAGCATCGTTGATCGACATGTTGCCAAACTGTTCCCTTAGTTTATCGTTGCTAATCACCAGCAATGTGTCCACATAAGTCCGGATATCCTGAATACCTTCTTCCGCCTGTTGTTTCCGTTTTCGTCCTTCCCACGAGAAAGGAATAGTAACGATAGCTACTGTGAGGATGCCCATCTCACGGGCTACCTTGGCAATAACCGGTGCTGCACCGGTTCCGGTACCGCCACCCATTCCTGCTGTAATGAACAACATCTGGGTATCTCCGCTCAACACTTCTTTTATTTTGTCGATCGACTCTTCAGCGGCTAACCTGCCCTCCTCCGGTTTTGATCCAGCTCCGAGTCCGGTATTTCCAAGCTCAATTTTTACGGGCACGGGGCTTGACTCAAGTGCTTGTACATCAGTGTTGCAAATAACGAAATCAACATCTTTTATTCCCAGTTTAAACATGTGGTTTACGGCATTGCTTCCGCCGCCACCCACACCTAAAACTTTAATATAAGATGGCCGTTGTTTTGGTTCGAAAGTGATCATGTTTGACATTTTATGTATGTTTTAAAATTAATTTATTCTAAAGGCTTATAAGTTTATCTGTAATTTATTTTTTAACAATCAGAAGTTAATTCTTGTTCATTCAATGGAGTCGCTGTCGAACCAGTTCTCGATTTTGCTGAGAAACCATTTTGAGCCCGATTCGGAAGTCTTCTTTTTCTTTCTTTTTCCTTTTTTACCGTTGGATTCTTCCAGAAAATCTTCCTTTTGTTTGTCATAATCCAGCCGTCGGATACCTTCGATGACGAGACCAACACCAGTGGCATACATAGGACTTGCCATTTCATCAGGAACATCATTGGCCAGGTGTTCGTTCGGATAACCAATCCGTGTATCGATTCCGGTTGAAAACTCCGTCAACTGGTCGATGTGCTTCAACTGGGCACCGCCTCCTGTAAGTACAATGCCCGCAATAAGTTTTTTCTCAAATCCGGAATTCTTCACTTCAAAATATACCTGCTCAATAATCTCTTCCATACGTGCCTGTATAATGGAAGCCAGATTTTTCAGAGTTATTTCTTTTGGTGGGCGTCCGCGAAGGCCTGGAATAGCTACAGCTTCATCGTCCCTATTTTCACTGGCCAGTGCCGATCCGAATTTAACTTTTAGTTCTTCCGCATGTTTTTTGATAATTGTGCAGCCTTCTTTAACATCTTCCGTAATTACATCTCCGCCAAAAGGAATGACAGCCGTATGGCGAATAATGGTATCTTGAAAGATGGCAATGTCGGTTGTGCCGCCGCCAATATCCACGAGTGCGACGCCTGCTTCTTTTTCTTCGTCACTCAGGACCGCCTCTGCAGAGGCAATAGGTTCCAGGATGAGGTCAACCATTTCGAGGTTCGCCTTTTTGATACATTTAAGAATGTTTTTGGCAGCAGCTGTCTGTCCGATGATGATGTGAAAATTCGCTTCCAGGGTATTGCCGAGCATACCTGCCGGCTCTCTGATCCCGCCTTCACCATCAATGATGTATTCCTGAGCGATCACATCAATTATTTCTTCTCCGGGGGCCATGCTGAGCTTGTACATGTTTTGTGTCAACCGGTCAATCTCAGCCGTGCTAATCTCGTTATCAGGATCTTCGCGGATGATATTACCCCGGTGCTGGTGGCTGCGAATATGCTGGCCTGCTATGCCTACATTGACGTATTTGATGTCCACACCCGATTTCTGTTCTGCCTGCTCAACGGCAATTCTGATCGACTGAACGGTGTTTTCGATGTTGGCAACAACACCTCTTTTCACACCTATTGATTCGGTTTTCCCATAACCCAGTATTTCTATCTTTCCGTATTCATTCCTTCTTCCTACAATACAGGCTATTTTTGTTGTCCCTATGTCGAGTCCGACGATTATTTCTGATTCCATATCCTTATTTTTTTTTACAAACGATTTGGTTTTTATACATAAGGTTTATTGTTTCATATTTAGTCCACCCTTCTTTCGGTAGCTTCTCCTTGTAAAAAGCTTCCAGATTCCTGAGTTTTTCTTCTAAATTGTCCAGGCTTCCGAGTTGGATGGTTTGCATGCCCAGTTCCGGTATCAGATCGTACTCCCCTTTGCTGTTGATATAAATCTGGCTTACAAGGGCATCCAGAAACAGACTTTCCGAGATATGCCCTGCAAGGCGATACAATCCGGGAAGATGGGTGCCGGTAAAGATACTGTCGGTGGCGCTTTTGAGTAATACAAAATCCGGAGTTTTAATGTAGCCGTTGGCAATAAGCGTCCGCGGTGAATAGTAAGAGCATAGCGGAAACATATACCCATCCTCATCAATGTAAAAGCTCTTGTTGTCAGGTAGATAAATCCTTAAGAGTGCTTTTCGTTCTTCAACATGTATGAGTAAATCACGGTTGATACCCAAATAAGCATCTACATGATCAACGAAGGGGTTCCTGCTGATTGCCTGTTCGAACTGCTGCATCCTGAGTTCACGTATCTTTTTTGTTTCAACACTGTCAGCAGACAAAACCAATTGCTTAATTATTTTTTCATTCAGGAATCCGGCATCCTCACTTGCCGAGATATGTATCTTCACTTCGTTGATCGGTTGCCGACCATGTTCGTAGACGATAAAACCCATCAAAGCCATTATAGCTATGCCAAACAGGATAATTAGCGATATGTGAAGAATCCTTTTCATTGTGTGGCTAATCTGTTTCTGATTTT
>DGOT01000226.1:10305-21968 GCA_002389465.1 Bacteroidales bacterium UBA4459
AATTTGCCGGCATATTCGATCAATTCCGTTTTGTTCAGTAAAAATTTGTTTTTATTGGTTACTTTTTTCAGGATCATTTCCGAAGATACTCCGGAAATTGGCTTCTCACGTGCCGGATAGATGTCCAGGAGAATCACTTCATCGAGGGCAGATAATGCTGCTGCAAAATCGTCAGCAAGGTCGCGTGTGCGGCTGTACAAATGTGGCTGGAATGCCCCAACAATCTTTCTTCCGGGATACAGTTTCCTCGCTGCATTCACCGTGGCTCTTATTTCTTCGGGATGGTGTGCATAATCGTCAATATACACTACATTGCCGGTATAGCGAATGTCAAATCTGCGCTCCACACCTTGAAAGCTTTCTATTCCCTTTTTTATCTGTTTTTCATTCAGGCCCAACCGGGTGCCCACAGCAATGGCTGCCAGGGCGTTTTCGATGTAATGCAGGCCGGGAACCTGCAGGCTGATGTTGTTGATTTTCATTTCTCCTGAAATAAAGTCAAAAACAAAACGACTATTTTCAATGGTAATGTTTTCGGCATACATGTCGGCGTCCCGGTTGATGCCGTAACTGATGGATTTTCCATTGAAGGATAATCTGGCTTTCAGCTGCGATTGATAAATGAGTATTCCCTCTGAGCTGATGCACCAGGTAAATTTTCTGAAACCATCCAGTAAACTGTCGATGTTATTGTATATGTCCAGATGATCTTCGTCAATGGATGAAACAACCGCGATATCCGGCTTTAGTGTAAGAAATGATCTGTCGAACTCATCGGCCTCAAGAAGAAGATAATCCGGACGTTCGGAAAGCACGACGTTTGATCCGTAATTTTTACTGATGCCACCAAAAAGCGCTGTGACCGACAACCCGGATGATTTCAACATGTGAGCGGTGATGGCGCTGATACTGGTTTTTCCGTGTGTTCCGGCAATGGCAATAGTATATGTGTTTTCGGAAAGAATACCCAGCACTTCCGACCGCTTTAAAAGCGAAATATTCGCTGATGTTTGATAATGGATGAAGAGCAGGTTGTTTTCTGGTATGGCAGGGGTATAAATTACGAGATCGGCATCAGCAGGAAGCTTTGCCGTATCCTCATCAAACTGAATACTGATCCCTTCCGATTGCAATTCGTCAGTCAGCGGAGTGGGTGTGAGATCGTAACCGGACACATCTTTTCCAAGGTGTTTGAAATACCGGGCCAAGGCACTCATACCAATGCCTCCGATACCTATAAAAAAGATTTTATGTAGCTGGTTCCAGTCCATTATTTTATCATATCCATTATTTCATGTACGATATTTTTGGTTGCGTCCGGATGCTTGAAGCGTTTCAGATTTTGTACCATCACCAACCGGTTTGATTTATAGTCCATCAGTTTTGTGATCTCAGGGAGTAGCTTTTCTTTCAACGCATGCTCCGGCACCATCAGAGCAGCTTTTCCATGTACCAGTGCCAGGGCGTTTTTCGTCTGGTGGTCTTCGGCAGCAGAGGGAAGAGGTACGAATATGGCCGGCTTGTCCACGGCAACTATTTCGGCAATGGCGATAGCCCCAGCCCTGGAAATAATTAGGTCGGCAGCAGCATAAGCCAAGTCCATCCGTAAGATGAATTCAACAACTTCGATGAAATCTTTTATCGCAGACTTTTCAACAGCTTCCTTAGCCATGTTAAACGAGAATTTGCCTGTTTGCCAAATCAGTTGCCTGTTGCTGCCAACAATCTCATCCAGTTTGCTTGCAATGGCATCGTTTATCTTCTGTGCTCCCTGGCTTCCTCCAATTACTAACAGCGTAGTTTTTTCCGGGTCAAGGCCGAAATGACGTATGCCTTCTTCCCGCGTTACATTAAGATGGTTGATCATTTCCCTGATCGGACTGCCTGTCGTCACAATCTTCTCTTCCGGAAAATATTTCTTAACCGTATCGTAGGCTACACATACTTTATCAACCTTCTTCCCCAGCAGTTTATTGGTAATACCCGGATACGAATTTTGTTCCAGTATCAGCGTTGGTATGTTTTTCGTTGCAGCAGCATACAAAAGCGGCCCGCTGGCATAGCCACCTGTACCGATGACGGCATGGGGCCTGAATTTTTTAATGATCTTTTTTGCCTTCCATAAGCTGCTCAGTACTTTGAACGGAAAGCTTAAGTTCCTTAAGTCAAGTTTCCGTTGCAATCCACTGATCCATAGTCCTTCAATCTCGTAACCAGCCTGCGGGACTTTCTCCATTTCCATTTTACTTTTGGCGCCAACAAATAAGATACGGGCATCAGGAATCTGTGCTTTAATGCCGTTGGCAATGGCAATGGCCGGAAATATATGTCCGCCGGTACCTCCACCACTTACAAGTATGTTGACCGCTTTATGCATAAATTGTTTTTGTATTGGTTACATCCTTTTCTTTATCTGATTTGACCGTATTGCCTTTTTCCGGATCTTTCTTTTTATCCAGTTCTTTACTTACACTTAAGATGATACCTATAGCCAGGCTGGTGAACCATATGGATGTTCCTCCCATACTGACCAAAGGCAGTGGCTGGCCGGTTACCGGTAAAAGATTTACGGCAACTCCCATATTGATCATAGCCTGAAAAACAAGACTGAACGCCACACCGATCGACAAAAAAGCGCCGAAAGTACCTGGAAACCGGGTAACGATCTTCACGGCCCTGAAAAACAAGATTAGGTAAAGCAATACGATAAAAACACCTCCCACAATACCGTATTCTTCTACAATGATGGCAAAAATAAAATCGGAATAGGGGTGAGGTAAAAAATTTCGTTGCGTGCTGTTGCCGGGCATTTTCCCAAACATGCCACCAGTAGCAATGGCAATCTTCGCCTGTTCTACCTGGTAATTGTCTTTGTCTTCACCGCTTGCAAAACTGGTAATCCGGTTTTTCCATGTACCCAGCCTGCCTTGTCTTTCGGCAGGAAGCAGGGACATAATACCAACGATAATGGCAAGAATTACTATGCCAGCGCCTATCATTCCGAATATATAGGTGAGTTTAACGCGGCCTATAAAAATCAAAACCAGGCTGGTAACAAACAGTAAAGCAGCTGTGGAAAAGTTGGCCGGTAAAATAAGTCCGGTCACGATAAGTACCGGAAGCATGAGCGGTACAAAGGCTGATTTGAAATCTTTGATGTTGTTTTGTTTTTTAGTAAGCATGCGTGCCAGGTAAATGATCAGGGTAATCTTTGCCAGGTCAGAGGTCTGGAATGTCAGATGGAAGGGAAGGGGCAGTACACGCTTAGCTTCGTTTAAATTGAGCCCGAAAACCAATGTGATAAGTAATAAGGGAACAGCTACGTAAAGGGCAATCTGGAATATACGTGAGTAATAAGTGTATTTTATTAAATGGGCAAGGTACATGAGCAACAGGCCGAAAAGCAGGATGATGGCATGTTTTAGCATATAATATTCGGTATTTCCTCCCTGGTATTTGTAAGCCAGTGTGCCCGTCGAGCTGTAAACAGCCAGAAACGAAAACAGGGTCAGGAAGAAAACCACGGCCCAGATAACTTTATCGCCCTTTATTTTGTTTAAAATTGTTTGCATTCTTTTTAGAGATTTCTAACTGCTTGTTTGAATTGATTGCCTCTGTCTTCATAATTCTCAAACAGGTCAAAACTGGCACAGGCAGGCGACATCAGGACTGTGTCACCTTTCCGAGCAATTTGATAGGCAGCGTTGACAGCAGCAACGGCCGAATCGGCATCAACTATTAATTCAACATCGTCGCCGAACTCATCGTGTAGTTTCTGATTGTCGATGCCAAGGCAGACGATGGCTTTAACTTTTTCCCTGACAAGAGATTTGATGAGCTTGTAGTCGTTGCCCTTGTCAATCCCTCCAGCTATCCAGACGACTGGTTTTAGTATACTCTCCAGAGCGTACCAGGTTGAATTAATGTTGGTTGCTTTCGAATCGTTGATGAAACTGATTCCGTGCACACTACCAACATATTCAAGTCGATGGGCAATGTTTTGAAAGTCCGACAAGCATTGTTTGATGGTTTCGTTGCGGATTTCCATTAATTTGGCGGCTACACCAGCTGCCATTGAATTATAAACATTGTGTTTTCCCTGTAATGCTAACTGTTCCAATGTCATATCAAATGTTTTTTTATTGTGTTTTTTAATGATTAATTCATTTCTCTTCATAAATGCTCCGTTTTCCACATCCATAGGATGGAGGCTGAACGGAAACAGCTTTATCTCCGGCTTCCGTTTACCCAGTTCGCTTACGATTACCGGGTCGTCGGCATTGAAGATGACTGTTTCGTTTTTCGACTGATTTTGAAGTATCCTGAGTTTTGAGTTGATGTAGTTTTCAAACTTGTAGTTGTACCTGTCCAGGTGGTCGGGGGTGATGTTCAACAAAACGGCTATGTCAGCCTTGAACCGGTACATGTTGTCGAGCTGAAAACTGCTTAGTTCCAGCACATATACGTCCTTGTCATCATCAGCTACCTGCCAGGCAAAACTTTTGCCCATATTACCGGCGATTCCCACACGTATACCTGCAGTTTTCAGTATGTGACCCAGTAACAGGGTGGTAGTTGTCTTTCCGTTACTACCCGTAATGCAAATTGTTTTGGCAGAAGTGAAACGTGCTGCAAACTCAATCTCAGAGATTACCGGTCTTTTTTGTTCCCTGAGTGCTTTTATTACTGGTGCTTCATCAGGAATCCCCGGGCTTTTTATCACCTCCCCAGCTGTTATAATCCGCTGAAGGTCGTGGCCTTCTTCTTCAAAATCAATGTCAAAATGTGTAAGAACGTTTTTATATGTTGTTTTTATGGTTCCGCTATCGCTAACAAAAACCTTGTATCCTTTTTTATGGGCGAGAACAGCTGCACCGGTACCGCTTTCGGCAGCGCCCAGAACCACTATTTCTCTGTATTCTTTCATATTTGTTTTTCATTAATTACCTTAGCTTTAATGTGATGATCGTTACTACTGCCAGCATAATACCCACAATAAAGAACCGCAGTACGATCTTCGGTTCGGGATATCCCAGCTTCTGAAAATGGTGATGCAGCGGTGACATCTTGAAAACCCGCCTTCCTTCTCCATATTTTTTTCTGCTGTATTTAAAGTAGCTTACCTGCATAATGACCGATAAACTTTCGGCCAGGAAGATGCCGCACAGAATAGGAATGAGCAGCTCTTTCCGGATAATAATGGCAAACACGGCGATGATCCCACCGATAGATAAACTGCCGGTATCACCCATAAACACTTGTGCCGGATAGGTGTTGAACCACAGGAAGCCTACGGTGGCCCCAACAAAAGCACTGACAAAAATGGTCAGTTCGCCAACGTTGGGCAGGTACATAATGTTCAGGTAATCGGCAAAAATGATGTTGCCGGAAACCCATGCCAGCACGCCCAATGTTAGCCCGATGATGGCAGACGTGCCTGTCGCCAGCCCGTCCATACCGTCGGTGAGGTTGGCGCCGTTGGATACAGCCGTAATAATCAAGATGACAATGGGTATAAAGATCAGGAAGGCCCATTTTTCATATCCATCGCCCAGCCATTTCAGTATGACTGCATAATCAAATTCATTGTTTTTAATAAAAGGGATGGTGGTTTTTGTAGACCGCACCTCTTCCACAGTAAAGCTGGCTGCTGGATTTTGTTGTCCTCCCGTTGTTTGCATCTGCTGTTGAACGGGGTGTTTTTCGCGTACTACTATGGACGGGTTAAAATACATAACGAGGCCTACGATCAACCCGAGAGCCACTTGTGCAAGAATTTTATACCTGCCGCTCAAACCGTTTTTATTTTTCCTGAAAACCTTGATGTAATCGTCCAAGAAGCCTATCCCGCCAAGCCAAACAGTAGTAAAGAGCATCAGCAGAATGTAGATGTTATCTAACCTGGCAAACAGCAGGGTAGGAACTAAAATGGAAGCCAGAATGATCAGTCCGCCCATAGTGGGAGTACCCTGTTTTTCCAGTTGGCCTTCAATGCCCAGGTCGCGGATGGTTTCGCCCACCTGTTTCCGGTTCAGGTAGTTGATCCAGCGTTTTCCAAACAACAGGGAAATAATTAACGAAGTGATCACGGCCATGGCAGCCCTGAACGAGAGGTATTCAAACACTCCTGCTCCGGGTAGTGCGTAGGCGTCATTCAGGTATTTAAATAAATAATAAAGCATCTATACTGTTTCAAAAAGTTTCGTAATAATGTCCATATCGTCAAAAGGCTGCCGCACGCCTTTGATCTCCTGGTATTTCTCGTGCCCTTTCCCTGCGATCAGGATAATATCTCCCGGCCGGGACAGATTGACGGCTGTTTTGATGGCTTCTTCCCTGCTTGTAATGGCCAGTGTAACTCCTGTTTTGGCGGCATCAATACCCTGTTGCATTTCCCTGATGATGTCTTCAGGCTCTTCTGAGCGTGGATTGTCAGAAGTCAGGATTACTTTGTTGCTCAACAGCGAAGCGATTTTTGCCAGCTTTGGCCTTTTTGCTCTGTCACGGTCACCACCGGCGCCAACAACAGTGATCAGCATTTCGTTGTGCGTTCTGATGGAGTTGATGGTTGCCAGTACGTTTTCCAGTGCGTCAGGTGTGTGGGCATAATCTATAATTCCGGTAATGCCCGATTTAGATTTTATCACCTGAAATCTTCCTTCTACCGACCGGATGTTGCTTAGCTGTGTAAGTACGGTGTCGCTTTGCTGCCTGAGCAGCAAAGCGGTTCCGTACACGGCTAGCAGGTTGTACGCATTGAATTCGCCTGTCAGAAGCGAATAAAATTCTTGTCTGTTAATTTGCATTTGCAAACCTTCCAGGTTGCTCTCAAGGATTTTTCCTTTGAAATCAGCCATTGTTTTCAGGCTGTAGCTTGTTTTAACGGCTTTTGTGTTTTGAAGCATGATCCGCCCGTTCTTGTCGTCTATGTTGGAGAGGGCAAAAGCCTCATTGCTCAGGTTGTCGAATAATTTCTTTTTAGCCGTCAGGTACTCCCTGAATGTTTTGTGGTAATCCAGGTGGTCATGGGTCAGGTTGGTGAAAACAGCTCCACGAAAATTTAAACCGGCAATTCTTTTCTGGTCTATGGCGTGTGAGCTGACCTCCATGAAGACGTACGCGCATCCCGCTTTTGCCATTTTGCTGAGTAATTGATTCAGGCTGATCGCATCCGGTGTTGTATGCGTAGCCGGCACTTCCTTGTTGTCGATCAGATATTTGATGGTTGAAATGAGGCCCGTTGGATATCCCAGTTTTGTGAATAGTTCGTAAAGCAGAGTGGCAATGGTAGTTTTCCCGTTAGTTCCTGTAACGCCTACCAGGTGTACGTTTTCCGTTGGATTATCATAGAAATCCGAGGCTATCCGGCCAATTGCTTCCGACGAATCGCCTACCTGTATATAAGTAACTTTTTTATGGAGTTTTTCGGGTAATTCGGTACATACGATACAGCTGGCTCCGTTTGTTAGGGCTTGTTCAATAAAGTGATGGCCGTCCACTTGCGTGCCGGAAACAGCGGCAAATAGAGAACCTTCGGAAACATCCCGTGAGTCAAGGCATAGTCTGGACACAGTGATGCCGGAGTCTCCCTTAATTTGGATGACTCCTGCGTTGCGTAGTATGTCCTGAAGCTTTTTCATGCCTAATAAGTTGCCAGTTGTAAAGTGATTTCTCTTCCCCTGGTTACCGGTGTGCCGGCTCTTACCGATTGCGACCGTACCCGTCCCTTTCCGTTTATCATTGTCTGGTATCCCAGATTCTCCAGCAGGTAAACAGCATCCTTAGCCTTCATTCCCACAACGCTAGGGGTTGTTTCATCGGTAAAATATTCTGCGTTGATTTCAATCTTTTCACCGGATAATTCGGTAGTGACCCATTGATCATTGTGGGTATAATCGTTGCATGGATAGTTGAGTTCGCTATAAAGATTTTTCAGGTCGTGATACCAGACAGGGGTTGTTGCCGTAATCAATTCAATTGAATCAGATGCTGCTGTGTCAGTAAGTTGAAGAGCCAATGAGGTAGCATAAATTTTGTCGGATATCTCTCTGAAAACAGGTGCTGCTACAGACCCTCCGTAATATTTTCCTGCACTTGGATTGTTCACTACAACGATGCAGGAATATTTCGGATTGTCGGCCGGAAAGTAGCCTACAAATGTAGCGTTGTAGTTTGTTTTGTTGTACTTGCCTCCCGTGGCTATCTGGGCGGTTCCGGTTTTTCCTGCTACCTTGTAAGGGGTATGGGCAAAAGCCCTCCGGGCGGTACCTCTTTCAACAACACCTTCCAGCAGCGACCGGGCCTGGCGGATAGTTTCTTTTGAAGCAACCCGGCTGTTCATAACCTCAGTTTCGAACTTCTCACTGGAAATACCTGCTTCGCGTATTTCCGTGACCAGCATAGGCTTAACCATTTTTCCGTTATTGGCAACAGCGTTATAAACCGTCAGATTTTGCAAGGGAGTTATGGTGAGTTCATAGCCGATCGACATCCAGGGCAAGGAAGTTCCCCACCAGGTTTTTTTATTGGAGGGGTGCTTGATGTATGGTTTGCCTTCGCCCTTGATCTCAAGTCCCAGCGGTTTGTTAATGCCGATATCGTACAAACCGTCGATAAACTCGGAAGGATTCTCTTTATAAGCATCGTTGATAATCATGGAGATGCCTACATTGGATGAGAATTCAAAGGCGTCGCGGACGGTGATTCTCCCGTTCTTGATCTTATGTACATCCCTTAACGCCCTGCCGTAATAACTTGTGTATCCTTCACCTGTGATAATGCTGTCGGATAATTTTATTTTGTGGTCATCAAGTGCCACGAGCATAGAATAGAGTTTGAATGTAGAGCCTGGTTCAATACTTTCACCGATAGCATAGTTGTAGGTTTCCTTGTATTTATTGTCGGTACTGTCGTACCTGAGGTTTGCCATTGCCTTTATATGGCCTGTTTCCACTTCCATAACTATGGCACACCCCTGGAAAGCCTTGTTGTTAAGCAGTTGCCTGAGTAGGGCCAGTTCAGCAACATCCTGAATGTTGACATCCAGCGTGGTAACGATATCTAAACCATCCTTGGGTTCCACTTCATTTTCATCATGAATCGGCACCCAGTCGCCATGATTGATACGGCGCAGCATCAGTTTGCCGTCTTCACCGGTTAGTATATCAGAATAGGCTCCTTCGAGGCCAACGTGCAGGTTCTCTTTTTTAATTTCATAACCGATGGTTCTGCCTGCCAGTTCTTGATAGGGCCTGGCGCGCGTTGTTTTTTGAATGGTGATCAGGCCGCCTTTGTATTTTCCCCTTCTGAAAATGGGAAGTTTCCGCAGGTACTTTAGCTGGTCATACGTTGCACTTCTGTTGAGCAGATAATATCTTTTTCCCTGTTTCCGTGCTTTTATTAACTGGCTTCTGATCTGTCTTTTTGAAGATTTGCCGAAGATGTATGCGAGGCCTGCCGCCAGCGAGTCTATTTTACTGTTAAAGAGCTCATCGGAAATGTAGGGTGATGCTACATCAAACCGTACCTCAAAAGTGGGTACGGAAGTGGCCAGAAGGGTGCCATCGGCAGCAAGGATATTTCCTCTGTTGGCTTCGAGGTTTGCCACTTGTAGCTCCTGTAACTGAGCTTTCTGTTTGAGTTCGGCTCCTTCGGCAAACTGGATATGCAGCATTTTAGCAATAATCGCAATTCCGAAGATCAGGATACCGAGATATACCAGATAAACACGCCACAATATGTCTTTTTTCTCGTCAGTCAAGGGTTAACGATTATTTGTATTATTCACTTTCAAAGTTTTAACCGGCTGTTTGTTTTCTTTGATGCCCATTGCTTCCAACTTTTTAGCCAGTTGCGACTGTTTTGATAATTCGGTGAGGTTCGATTTGCTGTCGATATATTCAAACCTCAGCTCTTTCAACTCTTTGTGTAAATGATTAATCCTCCTCACTTTTTCTTCAGCCAGGTAGTTGTTGGCTATGTAAATGAATGCCAGTAATGCGATGAACAATAAAAACGGAAAAAGCTTAAATGTTTTTTCCGTCAGGAGTTCGCCGCCGAGGATACGTTTGGTTGTTGTGCTTATTTCAGCTCCTACCTTCGGCAGTTTTATCTTCTTTTCCCTGTGGGGCTCCTTTATTTTATTTACCGGCTTCATTTCGTTTAACTTATTTTTTCCGCAATCCGCAAGCGTGCGCTTCGTGCCCTGCTGTTGGTTTTTATTTCTTCTTCGTCCGGAACAATCACTTTCCGGTTAATGGCTGTATAGATCACTTCAGGGTTTCCGTAAAAATCTTTTTCCAACTTACCTTCGAAATTTCCTGTTTTGATCAGGTTCTTTACCAGTCGGTCCTCAAGCGAGTGGTACGAGATCACTACCAGCCGACCTTTCGGTGTCAGCAGGTCCGTAGCCTGCTTCAGAAAGTCTTTTAATGCATCTATCTCGTCATTGACAACTATGCGCAACGCCTGGAAAAGCATGGCCAGAGATTTGTTCAGTTTATTCGGGACAAAACACTTTTGAACGGCATTAATCAGATCGTTCGTAGTTTCTATCTGCTGTTCTTCCCGTGCCGAGATAATAGCTTTCGCTACCCGGTAACTATTCTTCAGTTCTCCGTATTCTCTGATTATATGGTTGAGCTCTTCGATTGCATACGAATTAACAATGTCAAAAGCAGAAACGGGAGCTCCCTGGTCCATGCGCATATCCAACCGGCCATCAAGGCGGGTTGAAAAACCACGTTCTGCCATGTCAAACTGGTGGGAGGAGACACCAAGATCGGCCAGAATTCCGTCAACGGAAGTAATACCATGAAGTTTCAGAAAGTTCTTCAGAAATCTGAAGTTTTGTGTGATTAGTGTAAAGCAGTCGTCCTCAATTGTATTCCGCACTGTATCTGTGTCCTGATCGAACCCATATAGGTGGCCACTGTCCAGTTGGTCCAGAATAGCCCTTGCGTGGCCTCCTCCGCCAAAAGTAGCGTCCACATAAATACCACTAGGTTTTATCCGCAGGCCTTCAATACTTCTATGTAGCAATACAGGATTGTGGTACATTTACTTAATTATCAGTTTCAAACTCGCCCATAACTTCTTCTGCCAAATCGGCAAAGTCATCCGAGTCATAGTCAACTGCTTTTTCGTAAGCAGTTTTATCCCAGATCTCGATGCGGTTCACAACTGATGTAAGTACGATCTCCTTTTTGATTCCGCCATAAGTCTGCAGGTCTTTTGGAATAAGCAACCTGCCAGAGCCGTCTAATTCAACCGGTTTTACTCCAGCCATGAACTTAGTGACAAATTCTGCGTTTTTCTTTTTGAACATATTCAGCTTGCTGACCATACTGGTTTCTTCCTGCCAGTGCTCCAGGGGAAACAACTCAAGGCATTTTTTAAAAATGCTCCTTTTGATCACGAACCCCTGTTTGCTTGCTTCTCCCATTTGGTTTTTGTAGGGTGCCGGAAACATAAACCGCCCTTTAGCGTCCACTTTACATTCATATGTTCCCAGAATATTAACCATAGAAAATCGCAGATTTATGGCGTAAATTTAGTAAGAATTTACCACAATTATACATTGTTTACCACCTTTTACCACATTGTTAACAAAATGTTACATTTTCAGGCAGCTTTTTTTTCAGTAATCAGGGATAAAAAACTGG
>DGOT01000196.1 GCA_002389465.1 Bacteroidales bacterium UBA4459
GGCCACTGTCCTCCCTGTGTCTTGTGGCAGGTCATGGCATAAGCGAATTTGACGTGCAGGGCATTGTGCCAGGGGCTTTTCATAACTTCAGCAATACGTTTGTTGCGTTCCGGCATGTCTGCATAATCTTCTTCAATCCGTTTGAACAATATGTTCCTGTCAGAATTTGAGAGCCCCGGTCCCTCACTGTATAAAGTAGAAAGCAGGAGTTTTACGGTAATCTCTTTTTCTTCGGGGTAATCGGCAAGTCGGATATCGGCATCGGCAAACTGAAAGCCGTACATTTCTTCTGTTTTCAGTATTCGTACCACGTTAACGATGTCGCCGTTGGCAATAAATCCTGCTTTTGCATCTTTATCCAGCCAGTAGTAATTGTTTTTTACAATCATCAGAATGTCTCCCCCTTCAATCTCCGACTCTCTGTACAAGATGTTATTTCTTACCTGCCGGTTGAACAAATTAGCCCGTTTATTTGTGCGGCATACAATGATTCCCTGTTCCAGACTGAGATGGTCAAATGTTTCGTGCAGCAATTCTTCAAAAGTCCTGCCATCATCAACTTCCTGTATGTCCGACTTAAAATCAGCCTTCGCAAACAAGGTAGAGACAAGATCATTTTGGCTGATCAATTTCCGGAGATTTGTAGCTGTGGTTAAAATACCCGAGTCCAACTCTTGCCGCATCACTTCTTTCATTTCAAACTCATAAGCTGTCACATTGAATGAGCTTTTGATGTACTGCAGGTCCAGTGCCGGACTAATATTTAGTCCAACCGGGGGTAACTGGGCGGTATCACCTACAAGAACCATTTTGTTTTGCTCATTTGAAAAAACATAGGAAATCAGGTCTTCAAAAAGATTCCTGCTCCCGAACAAGTCACCGTTGCTTCTGTTGTTATCAGATATCATCGAGGCTTCATCAATAATGAATACGGTGTTTTTTAGACGGTTGTGCGCAAGTTGTATGTTGTAAAACCCATCACTGGAAGTGGTTATATGATAAATATAGCGATGTATGGTATGCGCTTTTTTTCCTGTATATTTTGATAAAACTTTGGCAGCACGTCCTGTTGGAGCAAGCAACACAAATTTTTTATTGTTGGTTGCCAGCATCTGCACATAGGCGCTGATTAAGCTTGTTTTCCCGGTTCCGGCAAAACCTTTGAGCATATATACCGGGTTCTTTTTCGCACTTTGCTCAAAAACATCCAGATGACTGACGGCTTTTATTTGATCGTCCGTTGGTTGGTGCGGAAAGTGATGCAGTATCTGTTTATAAAAAACCCTTTGTGACATATCGTGATATAGATAATATTAGAACGGATAGCCGATACCAAAATTGACGATAAAGTCATTGAACTGCAGGTATTGTATCCGCCATCTTTCATCTTCGGGATATGCCGGGTCGAGGAAAGGTGCTGCGAAATCAAGCCTGAAAAGAAAATAAGAAAAATCAAACCGGATACCAATACCTCCGTCAACAGCGAACTGTTTGTAAAACGTGTTAAATTTAAAATCGCCTCCCGGATAAACGCTTGATTCGTTATATGTCCAAATATTGCCAACGTCGAGAAACAGGGCGGCTTTTAAAAACCGATAAAGGGGGAACCGTAATTCGGCATTTGCTTCTATCTGTATCTCACCGATACGTTCGTAGTTATTTACTTCTGAGTATTCACCGGGTCCTAAAGTTCTAAAGTGCCACCCTCTCATTCCGTTAGCCCCCCCTGCATAAAAACCTTTCGTGTAAGGAATTTCTTCCGAGTTCAGGTATGGAATGGCAGATCCGAGAAAAAACCGCAGAGCAAGAACATTCTCTTTACTATTGAAATAGAGGTATTCGCGAATATCAATGCTGGCTTTTAGATATTGGGAGTAGCGAACGCCAAAAATCTGATAATAGCCATCACCTGTTTTTTCTGAACCGGCCAGACTGTTGATGGCATACAGCAGATTCCCTGAGGACTCAAAATTGAATCGTAAAAACTGGTGGTGGCTTAAAGCGTTCAGGTTCTGATTGTTAAAAATCATACTGTAGCTTAACCCGAAGATAATCTGGTCAGAATATTGCTCTTTTAGGGCTTTGTTCTCTTCTTTGTCAAGGATGTCCTGAAATTCGGGTGTAGGAAAGATCTTAATAAAATTGGTATTGAAGGGCGTTACAATATGTCTCTTTTTAGATGTCTTGTTCCAGCTATAACCAAACTCAAGATTTGTAATGCTGCGTGTATAGTTCTGGCGTACCTGATAATTAAATCCAAAGGTGACGTTGGTAATCGGGCTGTATTTTTGGTTAAAACTGTGTAATCTCAGTGGAAATAAAAACCGCGGAAAGAATACTGTTCCGTCGATTCCCACTTCAAACGTATTAAAAATGCCGGATGATGAGGTGCTGTCGCCACCTCCTGCCGACTGGGCTTCAAAACCTCCGATTACACGGATGCGGAAAATTTCGGCATGTTTGAAAATATTTTTATTCAGGTAAGTTAGTTTACCACGCACCCCCAGGTCGCCACTTGAGTTGGTTCCGAATCCTTCAATAGAAACAGAATGCCGCCTGGAGTTTTGCATCATTATTTGTGTGTTCAGATACCTGTATGTACTGTCTTTGTTTTGCCCGGCTCCTGTGGTGTCGAAGTTTATTTTAGCTGTTCTGATAATACGGTAGTTAAATAGTTTTCTGTACGTACTCTGCAGGTCATGAGCAGAAAAAGGATTTTCAGGTTTGATTTTTATGGCCGTATTAAATGCCGAAGGTTTGATTTTTGGTTTTTGGTTGTATAGGAACTGGTAGGTATAGCCTGTTTCCTTTTTCCGGAAATGAATGACGTGGTCAATTGTATCGTACGGAAGGTCTATGGAAGGGTTATATTCGGGAATGATCGTTACGTTCTTAATGTAATAGCGTTCGTGCGGTTTGTTGATTAAGGTTGCCCTGTCCTTTTCGGGCGCTAAAATATTATTGATTTTCAGGGTGACGCTCATTGAATGTTCTCTGAAATTACTGTCGACCAGATATTGAATATAGTTTCTGTTGAAATAATAATAACCTTCATTGCGCAGGTAACTTGTTATCCGGTCGCGTTCATCGTCAAATGTATAGGCATTATATATATCGCCCTCATGCAATAAGGTTTTGTCAAGACACTTATTAAAATATGTTGCTAAAACAGAGTCCTGAACCTCGTAGTTTAGCCCTTTAATGAAATACGGGGGTGCCGGATGTACGGTGAATGATATATTGGCTTTTTTATTTTCAAAATTTACATTATAATCGACAGTTGACTTAAAAAAGCCAATATTGGCAAGATGTTGTTCCATCCTCTTTGCCGCACGTTCAATATCATCGTCGCTGTAGAAGGAGGGAGGCTCGCCAAAGCTTTTGTCAAGCCATGCATTGAATTTAGTGGGTTTGTTCTGGTTTCGGTAGTAATAATAAAGATTAGAATGCCAGCCCAGAAACTTTTTGTTGGGTTTCGGTTTCAGAAACTGTTTAAGCTCTGACTGGGTTGTCTGCGGATACTTCTTTTCAAACTGGATGGTGTATCTGTTGATCAGGTACTCATTTTCGGGAATGAACTTTTTTACAGAGCATGACGATAACACCCCTGCAAGGGAAAAAAGAAGAAGAAATATTTTTCCTGACGATTTTGTCACCTAAGCTGCTTAATAGTGCAAATTTAATAAAAGAGGCTTTGGAAGGACGAAAGGGAGTGTATTGTATCTGACAAGAAAAAATGAGACAGATGAAAATAAAAAAGCCATCCCTTTTATGGAATGGCTTTTTACTTGTCAGTCAGAGGACTTTCATCTGTGGGAGTTATAGGATTCGAACCTATGACCCTCCCGACGTGAAGTCGGGATGCACTGAGCCAGCTGCTCTGAGCTCCCATTATTTCAGGAGGTTTTCAATCATCTTGCGGCTTTTCCACGATTTCACTTGTCTCTCCCTGTTGCTGGCTGATTTTTTATCTTTGCACTTCTCTGAGTAAACTAATACCCAATCAATAGCTTTTCCGGTAAATCCTTTGTGCTTTGCCTTATGCCGTCTTAATCTTCCGGAAATATCAGAGGTGTGCCCAAGATAATATTTGTCTAAAGCATCAGAATATAAGATATAGAAGAAGTATTCCATGTGCGTTAAATCAACAAAAAAGCCATCCCTTTTATGGAA
>DGOT01000168.1 GCA_002389465.1 Bacteroidales bacterium UBA4459
TTCCATCTTGATTCGGTGAAGAAATAGGATGAATCGACTAGTTCCAGTCCCGTTTTCCGGGCTAGTTCTTCAGCACCTGCCCCTGTCAGCAGCACATGCGGGGTTTCTTCCATAACTGCCCGTGCTCCGAGGATTGGATTTTTGATGTGGCGAACTCCGGTAACAGCACCGGCTTTCATATCTTTGCCATTCATAATGGAGGCATCCATCTCGTTCACTCCTGCGGCGGTATAAACGGCTCCTTTCCCCGCATTGAACAAAGGCGAATTTTCCATCACAAGAACAGCTTGTGTAACAGCATCGAGGCTGCTTCCGCCAGTTTTCAATACCCGTTCACCAGCGTTTAGTGCCTCACCCAGTTTTTCCATGTAGGCTTTTTCTTTTTCAGGGGTCATGTTTTCTTTCAAAATAGTACCCGCTCCTCCGTGAATCACCAAGACATAATCCGGTTTGTTTTGTGCAGCAGAAGGATGTCCAAATAAATAAACCAGAACAAAAATCAGAAAAAGAACAGAAAATCTCAGTTTCATAATACTTAGTTTAAAAAGACATTGAAAATTTGTCTGAAATCATACAAACCAAACATGTCACCTGCCGTAAATAAAATAACGGCAACAATTACCCACTTTACAAATACAACACCTCTTTTAACAGCCATACGTGAAGCGATAAAAGCCCCGACGACCCCGCCAATGGACAGAATCAGTCCGTATTTCCAGTCAACCAGACCGTTCCATAAAAAAATTGCCAGTGTAAACGGTGTGTAAATAAGAATAATCAGCACTTTGATGGCATTGGCTTTTACCAGATCGAATCCGGCCCCCAGCACAATTCCCATGAGTAAAAAGTAGCCTATGCCCATGTGGATAAACCCTCCGTAAATCCCGATAAAGAAAAAAACGATGTAAATTTTCCAGTTTAGCGGTTTCTCCACAATTTCCGCTCTTCCATAAATAAATTTCTGTGGTTTGTACAAGATAAATACCAGCATAAAAAGCATAATCACCCCTATGGCTTTCTCAAAAACATCTTCGTTGATATCCACAGCGATCCAAGAGCCTATCAGCGAGCCAAAGACAGCGGGAATAGAAAGGTAAAGTGCTTTTCGCAGGGGCAAAACCTTTTGTTGTTTAAAACTTGCCGCAGAGGTGAGCGTCTGAATGGCGATGGTAATCCGGTTGGTGCCGTTGGCCAGGGGGGCAGGCAGACCCAGCATCATCAGCACCGAAAGGGATACAATACTTCCGCCACCGGCTAGGGTATTGATAAATCCGAGAAAAAAGCCGGCCACAATTAAAATGATAATCTCACTCCAGGGCATGGATCAGGATTTTTTCTTGTTCGATGTCAGTTTGTTCAGGTCTCTTTTCTTCAAGGCATCCCATCCCTGTGCTTTCAGGTCGAACAGGTGGTTATCCGTAGTCACCAGTTTTTCTCCTTCGGTTTTTTCCGTTATGTAACCGATGACCGTAACATCCTGGCTGTCTTTGATTTTATCATAATCACTTTGTTTGATGGTGAACAATAATTCGTAATCTTCGCCACCGTTAAGTGCTGCTACTGTCGGAACAATGCCAAACTCTTTGGCGGTTTCATAAGTATCCTGGTCAATAGGTATTTTCTCCTCGTAAATCAAACAGCCCTTATCCGAAGCTTTACAAATATGTAATGTTTCCGAAGCTAATCCATCGGAAATATCGATCATCGATGTAGGCACAATTTTTTCATCTGAAAACAATGTGACAATATCTGTCCTGGCCTCAGGTTTTAACTGCCGTTGGAGGATGTAATCATGATCGGAAAGATCGGGTTTCAGGTCCGGGTTGGCCTGAAATGCTTTTTTCTCTCTTTCTAATATTAAAAGGCCCATATAGGCTGCTCCGAGATCACCGCTAACACATATTAAATCGTTAACTCCTGCACCGCTCCGGTAGGTGATTTTATCTTTTTTAACTTCACCTATAACGGTCACTGAAATAAATAAACCCGACACGCTGGATGTAGTGTCTCCGCCCACAAAATCAACCTTGTATACGGCACATGCTTTTTTAATTCCCGCATAAATTTCATCCAGCGCCTCTACCGTATATTTACTTGACACACTAATGCCGACAACAATTTGTTTTGGAATACCGTTCATAGCTGCGATGTCGGAAAAATTGACAACGGCAGCTTTGTATCCCAGGTGTTTTAAAGGCATATACATTAAATCGAAATGTACTCCTTCAATCAACAGGTCTTTCGAAACCAGAACCTGTGATCCTGGAGTGGGCTTAAGCACCGCCGCATCATCACCAATACCTTTTACGGTAGATTTATTTACTATAGGAATATTCTTTGTCAGGTATTCTATCAGGCCAAACTCACCTAAAGAAGATAGCTCGGTTAATTTCGATCCGGATTCACTCATCTATTTATTTTTTTGCTAAAATACGCTGTTCTATTAAATAAAAACGGGCGTAAAAACTTATTTCTTTTACTTTTTTCAGGAATCATTTTTCTGTCATTTATAATTATTATATTTGCCCGCACAATTAAATACCTTAAAACATAGCTTTTTATGGAGAATAGAAAGGTTGGCCACATCGCGCAAATCATCGGCCCTGTAGTTGACGTTGTTTTCGAAAGAGAAGAAGACCTGCCAAATATTTATGACGCACTTGAAATTACCCGTGAAAACGGGGATAAACTAATCCTTGAAGCACAACAAGCTATCGGAGAGAACACTGTTCGAACCGTAGCCATGGATGCCACAGACGGGTTAAAAAGAGGTACAGATGTAATTGCCACAGGGGGCCCTATTTCAATGCCTGCCAGTGAGAAGATCAAAGGCCGTTTATTTAATGTTATCGGTAAAGCGATTGATGGCTTGGGTGATGTAGAAACTGAAAATCGTTATCCGATTCACCGCGAACCACCAAAATTTGAGGAGTTAACCACGCAAAAAGAAATCCTTCTTACGGGAATTAAAGTTATCGACCTGATTGAGCCATATGCCAAAGGTGGTAAAATTGGTTTGTTCGGTGGTGCCGGCGTGGGCAAAACGGTGATCATTATGGAGTTGATCAACAACATTGCCAAGTCATATGCCGGGCTTTCCGTATTTGGCGGTGTGGGTGAACGTACCCGTGAAGGAAACGATCTACTTCGTGAAATGATTGAATCAGGTGTTATTAAATATGGTAAAGACTTTGTTGAAGATATGGAAAAGGGCGGGTGGGACCTGTCAAAAGTTGACCGTAAAGAGTTGGCAGAGTCGCAGGCAACACTTGTTTTCGGGCAGATGAACGAGCCTCCCGGAGCACGTGCACGTGTAGCTCTTTCAGGATTGACGCTGGCTGAATATTTCCGCGATGGAGATGAAAAATCAGGCGGAAGGGACATCCTGTTCTTCATCGACAATATTTTCCGTTTTACCCAGGCAGGATCGGAAGTGTCCGCTCTATTGGGACGTATGCCTTCGGCGGTAGGTTACCAGCCTACACTGGCTACTGAGATGGGAATTATGCAGGAACGGATCACTTCCACAAAAAGGGGTTCCATTACTTCGGTACAGGCGGTTTATGTACCTGCCGATGACCTGACAGACCCGGCGCCGGCTACAACTTTTGCTCACCTTGATGCTACTACGGTATTAAGCAGGAAAATTGCCGAATTGGGGATCTATCCTGCTGTTGACCCACTGGATTCAACATCGCGTATTTTATCAGCCGATGTGATTGGTAAAGAACATTACGATACAGCCGAACGGGTTAAAAACCTGCTGCAGCGATATAAAGAATTACAGGACATCATCGCTATTCTGGGTATGGACGAACTTTCGGAAGAAGACAAACTGATTGTTCACCGTGCCAGAAGAGTTCAGCGGTTTTTGTCACAACCGTTCCATGTGGCCGAACAATTTACCGGCTTGAAAGGAACCATTGTTTCTATCGAAGATACGATCAAGGGGTTCAATATGATTATGGACGGTGAAGTGGATGAGTATCCCGAAGCTGCGTTTAATCTTGTTGGTACTATTGACGAAGCCATTGAAAAAGGAAAGAAATTACTTGAAGAAAGTAAATAGTGAGTGACACATGAACGTTGAAATAATAACACCGGACAAAACTATTTACAAAGGAGAAGCCGACCTGGTACAACTCCCCGGCATCGATGGATCGTTTGAAATATTAAATAACCATGCCCCGTTAATTTCAGCATTAACCCAGGGAAAAGTTAAGATAAAAAAAAGCGGGTCGGAAAATTTTTATGACATTAGCGGAGGGGTTATCGAAGTGCTTGATAACAAGGTGCTGATCCTGGCAGAATAACCAACAACAAATAATAAATCAGAATTTAAAAACCCCGGTGCTTTAGCAACGGGGTTTTATATTTTATTACCGTATATAAAACAAGCCTATTTCCCCACACCTACAGATGCCGGAAGCGAAAGGTGTGCCTGTACCAGTTTCCATTTGCCGTCCATCTTTTCCAGCACACCCGTAAAACGTAAACCTTCATAGCTTTTTGCTTTATCATTATAAACAAAGTTATAATTCAGTGTTTCAGCAAACCATGCCGTATTACCGGTGCAATTCAGTTTGATGAATTGATCGGAAGCTGATATATATGTGTCGGTGATATGACTGAACTGATCTTTAATTGCATTTTTAATATTTACCCAGCCCATAAGCCGTTCGTCCGAGTCGGTTCCATATAAAATAATATCCGCATTCGGCGCCCATATCTCCTGAATCAGTTCAAAGTTCTGGGTTTCGTTGGCAACAATATATTTATCCAGCACATTCTCTATGGCTAAGGTTTCGTCCATAAGATTAAATTCTTTATTACAGTTGGAGCATGAAGAAACAAGTACAAGTACTACCAAGACTAAAAACATTACTAAATTTTTCATGGCATTCAGAATTAAAGTTTTAAAATTATTTGGCTGATGTGAAGATACAATAAATTTGAAATAAGTTCAACATTTTTAAACTAAAATAACAGGCCGGTTTCATGAAAGTGATAATAAATCAAAAAGATATGGGGAAAAGAAACTAAAAACTTTTTTCTATTTCAGCATTTATTTGTATCATTGCAACCAATTTTTAAACCACAATTTACCATCGTAAATGAGTGATAAATCAGCAGTTATAAAGAGGTTGCCTTCATTGGGATTACTTTTATTATTTATATTTTTCGTACCCGCATCCTTTTTTGGTCAGCATGAGGAAGAAGTCCATTTAATGACCGGAGAAGAACATCAGAAAGTTGAAGAGGAAGAATTTAAAGCCGGTGAAATGATCATCGAGCATATTACCGATGCGTATGAGTGGCACCTTATTACAGTGGGCGACCACCATTACAGTATCTATCTTCCGGTTATTTTATATGACGAAGGTGCGTGGCATGTTTTTATGTCATCGAAGTTCCATCACGAACACGATAACTACAAAGGCTATTTCATATCAAAAAATGATATGAATGCCGGTAAAATCGTAAAGCTGGATAGTGACGGAAACGAAATCCGTCCGACACTTGATATTTCATTTACAAAAAATGTACTGGCCATATTTATGGTTATGATCCTGATGATTGCAGTCTTCGTTTCCATTGCTAAGTCGTACCAAAAACGGAGAGATCATGCGCCAAAGGGATTACAGTCTTTTATGGAACCTTTGATTCTTTTTATCCGCGATGATGTAGCTAAAGCCTCTATCGGTGAGAAAAGATATGAAAAGTATGTCCCGTTTTTGCTTACTATATTCTTCTTTATTCTCTTTAACAACCTACTGGGAATTGTACCTTTTTTCCCCGGCGGCGCCAACATTACTGGTAATATCGGGGTGACAGGTGTATTGGCCGTGTTTACTTTTATCATCACCACTGTGAGCGGAAACAAAAACTACTGGACACATATCATTAATGCACCGGGTGTTCCGTGGTGGCTGAAAATACCGGTCCCCCTGATGCCGATTGTAGAAATAATGGGGGTATTCACAAAACCCTTTGTATTGATGGTGCGTCTTTTTGCGAACATCAGTGCAGGCCACATCATCATTCTTGGTTTTATCAGCCTGATCTTCATTTTCGGAAAAATGAGTCTTGGCCTCGGTTACGGAGTTTCGGTGGTATCGGTAGGTTTTTCCATTTTTATGGATTTCCTCGAACTGCTGGTGGCTTTTATCCAGGCTTATGTATTTACATTGCTTTCGGCCCTTTATTTTGGCATGGCCACCGAAGAAACACATCATTAAATGAATCCATTAATAACTAAATAATAAATAAAACTATGGAACTTTTAGCAATTTTATTACAGGCTGTAGCAGACCTGGCCCCTTATGCAAAAATGGGCGCCGGAATGGGTGCTGGTATCGCTGCTATCGGAGCCGGTATTGGCATTGGCCAGATCGGTAAAGGTGCTGTTGAAGCTATTGCACGTCAGCCTGAAGCTGTTGGCGACATTCGGTCGAACATGATCGTTGCCGCTGCGCTTATCGAAGGTGTTGCCTTCTTTGCTATCGTTGTTTGTTTGCTGATTGTATTTTTGTAAACAACCGAGGTAAAAACCAATGCACTTCAGCGGTTGGCTGCGGTGCATTGGTTCAATTTAATTGTAAATTAAAAAACAATATATTATGTCGTTAATCAATCCGGGATTCGGTCTTGTTATTTGGATGACCATCGCATTTCTTGTCGTACTTTTTGTACTTAAAAAATATGCATGGAAACCCATTATGAATGCGTTAAAAGAACGCGAAGATTCTATTGAAGAAGCGCTTCGTGCTGCTGACAGGGCTAAGGAAGAAATGAAAGAGATGAAACTTGATAACGAAAAGCTGTTACGGGAAGCCAAAGATGAGCGTGATGCAATATTGCGTGAAGCACGTAAAGTGAAGGATAAAATTATTGAAGAGGCCAAAGAACAGGCGGGTAAAGAAGCATCAAATATTGTAGAAAGTGCTAAAGAAAGAATAGAAAATGAAAAGAAAGCAGCGCTGACGGAAATTAAAAATACCATTGCGGTTTACTCTATTAAGATTTCTGAGAAAGTTTTGAGGGAAGAGTTAAAAGACAAGAAGAAGCAGGAAGAATATATCCAGAGGTTGCTGAAAGAAACAAGTTTAAACTAAGCATAGGAGAACTAGAATGAAATCTTCATTATTGGCAAAGAGGTATGCTCAGGCACTTTTCGATCTTGCAGTTGAAATGAAACAACTGGAAGATGTTGCTATAGATATGCTGTTGATTAACTCGGTCCTTGACGAGAGCCGGGAACTGAGGAAAGTTTTAGATAACCCCGTTCTTGACGATTATAAAAAAGTCAGAATCATGGACAGCCTGTTTGGCGAAAAGACACAAAAGCTGACATTGAAATTTCTCCATCTGATCATTAAAAAAGGGCGCGAAGGCATTTTAATACAAACCTGTAAAGCCTTTGATGTAATTTATAAGGAGTACATGAACATCATGCCTGTGACGCTTACCACTGCTTCGGAAATAAACGAAAAAACAAAAAAAGAAATATTAGACAAACTTGCACAGATAACCGAGAAAAAACTAGAGGTAACCGAAATAATTGATCCGGACATCATCGCCGGATTCAAACTTGATTTTGAAGATTATCAATACAACAACAGCGTGAAAGTCCAGCTGCAACGGCTGGCAAAAGTTTTTTCTGACAATCTTTATGTAAGCAAAATTTAACTAAAAAGAAATACACGTATATGGCAGACATTAAACCGGCAGAAGTATCGGCCATTTTAAGAAAAGAATTAGCGGGCTTCGAAACGGAAGCCGTACTGGAAGAGATAGGAACAGTGCTTCAGATAGGTGACGGAACCGCCCGTATTTACGGCATGACCAATGCTGAAGCCAACGAATTGGTTGAATTTGAAAAAACAGGGCTTAAAGGGATCGTTCTGAACCTGGAGGAAGATAATGTGGGCGTGGTTTTGTTGGGTGAAGTAGAAGACATCAACGAAGGGGATAAAGTACGCCGTACCGGAAAGATAGCTTCCATCAATGTGGGAGAAGGTTTGTTGGGCCGTGTTATCAACACCCTGGGCGAGCCTTTGGACGGAAAAGGTGAAATAAAAGGCGAAACCTTCGAGATGCCATTGGAGCGCAAAGCTCCCGGGGTTATCTACCGCCAGCCGGTAAACGAGCCGCTGCAAACAGGTATCAAAGCCGTGGATGCTATGATCCCTATTGGTCGTGGACAGCGTGAGCTGATTATTGGCGACCGCCAGACAGGAAAAACAGCTATCGCTATTGATACCATTATCAACCAGAAAGAATTTTACGAAAAGGGAGAACCGGTTTATTGTATTTATGTGGCGTCTGGCCAGAAAGGTTCTACCGTAGCCAACATCCAGAAAACACTGGAAGACCATGGAGCCATGGCGTATACGGTGATCGTCATTGCGACAGCATCTGACCCGGCTGCTATGCAGTTTTATGCTCCCTTTGCAGGAGCTGCCATAGGTGAGTTTTTTCGCGATACAGGCCGGCCGGCTCTTGTAATATATGACGACCTCTCAAAACAGGCCGTAGCTTATCGTGAAGTATCCCTTCTGTTGCGTCGGCCTCCCGGACGTGAAGCTTATCCGGGTGATGTATTCTACCTTCATTCGCGCCTGCTGGAAAGAGCAGCAAAGATTATCGAATCGGATGAGATTGCCCGGAACATGAACGACATACCGGAAAGTATAAAAGACATGGTGAAAGGCGGTGGTTCATTAACGGCACTTCCGATCATCGAAACACAGGCCGGTGATGTTTCAGCATATATTCCCACCAACGTGATTTCCATTACCGACGGACAGATATTCCTGGAGAGCAACCTCTTTAATGCCGGTATCCGCCCTGCGATTAACGTAGGTATCTCCGTATCGCGGGTTGGTGGTAATGCACAAATCAAATCGATGAAAAAGGTGGCTGGCACCCTGAAACTCGACCAGGCACAATACCGTGAGCTGGAAGCTTTTGCCAAGTTTGGTTCCGACCTCGACCCGGCAACGATGGCTACGCTTGAAAAAGGTAAAAGAAATGTGGAAATACTGAAGCAAGATCAGTATTCACCCATGACCGTAGAACACCAGATCGCTATCATCTTTTGTGGTACGCAAAACCTGTTGAGGGATGTTCCGGTGAGAAGTATTTCTGATTTTGAAGTGGAATATCTACATTACCTTGATACACATCATGCCGAAGCGCTGAAAACGCTTAAAGAAGGCAAACTGACGGATGAGGTAGTTGAAATTATGACAAAAGCGGCAAAAGATATTGCCCATAAATACAAAGAATAACGATCGATTTAGCAAATGGCCAATTTAAAAGAAGTACGTGTACGAATTGCTTCGGTAAAATCAACCAGGCAGATCACCAGCGCTATGAAAATGGTGGCAGCCTCCAAATTGCGGAGAGCGCAGAATGCTATCCTGGGAATGAGGCCTTATGCCCTGAAATTGCAGGAGATTATGGAAAACCTCAGCAGCGGCCTTGATGGTTCGGAAGAAGGAATTTACGCAGAAGACCGGGGCAATCATAACGTGTTACTCGTGCCCGTCACGTCAAACCGCGGATTATGCGGCGCTTTTAATGCCAACATTATTAAAGAAACCATCAATTACATCCATAACGAGTTAAGTTCGCAACACAAAGCCGGTAATGTGGAACTTTATTGTATCGGTAAAAAAGGTTCGGATATTTTTAAATCGAGAGGATATAAAATAGCAGAGATAAACACACACATTTTTGATGAGCTGACTTTTGACAATTCGGTGAAGATATCCCAGGAATTGATGGAATCATTTGTTAGCCGGAAATACGACAAGATCATCCTGATTTACAATCAGTTTAAAAATGCAGCTGTCCAGATGCTGCAGGTAGAACAATTCCTACCGGTTTCGAAACCAGAAGTGGAGCAAGTAACTGAAAAAACGGAAGTTAAAGCAAATTACATTTTTGAGCCGAATAAGGAAGAAATTCTGGAGGCTTTGGTGCCTAAATCAATCAAAGTACAATTGTACAAAGCATTGGCCGATAGTTTTGCCGCTGAACATGGAGCGCGTATGACAGCTATGCATCAGGCTACCGAAAATGCCGATGCGTTGATCAAAGACCTGAACCTATCGTACAACAAGGCACGTCAGGCAGCTATTACCAATGAGATCCTTGAAATCGTTAGTGGTGCCGAAGCTCTAAAAGGATAACGTTATATAACGATACCTGAAAACGTATAACGGCTTGTTATGCGTTTTTTTATTTCTTTTACCTTTGTAAATCAAAACTTAAACCTGAATAAAATGAACCAAAACGTAGAAAACACTTTGAACGACCAAGTAAGAAAAGAAGAGTATTCCTCCCGTTTATACCTGGCTATGGCCATATGGTGTGAAGCTAACGGTTATCCCGGTGCCGCCACTTTTTTGTATGAACATGCCGATGAAGAACGCATGCACATGCTGAAACTGGTTCATTATGTGAACGACCGGGGTGGACATGCAAAGTTGCTGAAGGTAGAAGTGCCGCCACTCAATTATAATTCATTAACGGAAATTTTTACAGAGATACTGAAACACGAAAAATTCATTACTGAATCCATCAACAGTTTGTACCAGGTGACGATGGACGAGAAAGATTATACGACATCAAACTTCTTGCAATGGTTCATTACCGAGCAAATTGAAGAAGAAAGTCTGTTCAGTACGATACTGGATAAAATGAAA
>DGOT01000182.1 GCA_002389465.1 Bacteroidales bacterium UBA4459
GACATAGTGCAATTTTCCAACTGCAACTCTTCAACCTCCAGATCACCTGATCCGGAAACAGATACGTTTAAGTCGCCTTTCACGCCCGATAAGTCTACATCACCCGAACCGTTTACGTTCAGTTTCAGATTTTTGGCCAGCAAATCGGCATCCAAATCACCGGAACCGGATATACTGATGAACACATCGTTGCCTGGCAGACCATCAAAGCATTTTATATCACCACTGCCCGTATTTTTAATCATGTCCAGTTTGCTCATAGTTACATGTACTTCGAAAACTTTTACCATGCGAAAGTTTCCTTTGGAGCTGACTTTCAGCACTCCATCTTCCACTTTGGTGATCAGTCGGTCTATTACATCTTCATCGGCTTTTACCATAACCGTAGTTTTGTCTCCGGGCGAGATGTAAACATCTGCAAAAGTTTCCTGTTGTATTCCCGTAAACTCACCAAGTTGCCGCTGCTGTGTTACCTGCGCTTCAAGATTCAAAGTCAATACTGCGATTATTCCCGATAAAATTAATGTTAATGATTTCATGATTATTTATATTTTGTTAAACTTAAATTTATCATTCAATGATTTTCCTATCTTCTTTTATGACGTTCCCGGCGCAAAATAGTTACTGCATACTATTGAATATATTAGTTTTGCCAGTTAAAACAAACAACAATATTAACTATTTATTTTATGAAAAAACTGATAATCTATCATTTAGCAACTTTATTTATCCTTCTTCCACAACCAACAATTATTTTAAACAGATAAAATGGATGGTACCCGAATCATTGTTTTCGTCCGTTTTATTGCAGTCCTGATTTGACGAAAATCTCATGCGCTAACCAAACCAATAAATCGTATTTTTGTTTCGTTTTAAATCTGTGCCCTGATCATGAAAATAAAACCCGGAACTTCGGCCGTTGTAAAGTATAAGCTTCAGGATGCCCATACGCATAAGGATCTTGACTTAAGCGCTGAAATAAATCCCGTTACACTAAGCTTCGGTACGAATCAACTCATTCCGGAATTTGAAAAAAACCTGATGGGCTTATCTGCCGGAGATTCTTTTGACTTTATCATTAGGGCGGATGATGCATACGGACCTGTTGATTCGTATGCCATTTTCGATGTTCCGTCAGATACATTTGAGGTAGACGGTAAAATAGATCAAAAAATGATTCGGATTGGTAATATAATCCCCTTAACAGATAATGAGGGGCAAAAACATCTGGGGAAAATCATCAAAGTGCTGGAAAATGCAGTAACTATGGATTTCAACCACCCCCTTGCAGGTAAAGATCTTCGTTTTACAGGAAAAGTTATTGACGTTAAATAATAAAATTTAATAGCTATGAAATCAGCGTATTATATCACAATAGTTTTAGTCACATTCAGTCTGTTTCAATCGGGGTGTGCCTATCAAAAAGCAAATAAGGAGACCAAAGAAGTGCCTCAAAAAGAAACTTCTGCTACTAATTCAGAATCTGATAACACGGCTGAGTATATCGTCCTGAATGACTCCATAAAAAATGTCCTGGTTATCAGAGGCAAAGATATTGCCAGGGAAACAACATCTGTGCTGCAAAAACACCTCAAAAAGGCCATTAAAGAAAGCGGGCTGGAATATGCCGTTGATTTTTGCCATACCAAGGCCATGGAGTTAACCGATTCTATTTCCAGAGCAGAATCGGTAACGGTCAGAAGGCTGGCGAAAAAATACCGGAATCCGGTAAATGAAACCGACCCGGAAGAGAGTGAACTTTTCAAATCGTACATATTAGAATGGCTTGGGGGCAGGCCGCTCTCACCGAAAATCATTCCCGATAAAGAAGGACATCCGGTGTTTTACAACCCGATGTATGTCGGTACCGCATGCCTTAACTGCCACGGTGTGCCAGGTAAAAATATAACATCTGAATTGATGAACACAATCAACGAATTGTATCCCGAAGACAAAGCTACAAACTTCAAAAAAGGTCAACCGAGAGGGATGTGGGCGATCACTTTCACAGAATTCAAGATAAAATAATAGCGATCTGCCGGTATTATGTTAAAACTACATAGCGATCATGGGTGTTAAATGTATTCATTGTGGAGAAGATTGCGGGAAACATCCGGTTATGTGGGACGACAAACCTTTTTGCTGCTACGGCTGCAAGACAGTTTATGAAATACTCAATGCCAAAGAAATGGATCAGTATTATGAGATCCAGCCTATGTCGGGTATTAAAATTGAGCAGGCAGATGTAGGCGACAAATATGCTTACCTTGACCTGGATGAGATTAGGGAAAAGCTCCTTATTTTTTCCGATGGAGGTGTCAGTAAAGTTGAATTATTTGTTCCAACCATTCACTGCGCTTCCTGCATCTGGCTGCTGGAAAATCTGTCAACGCTAAATTCCGGCATTATCCAGTCAAATGTTAATTTCCCGGCCAAGACGGTAAACATCACTTTTAAGGACGGTGAGATCAGCCTGCGACAGCTTGTTGAGTTATTAGTTTCCATCCATTATATTCCTGACATCTCCCTCGATCAGATGGAGAAAAAAAGCGGAAAAAATGCCGACCGCGATTTACTTTTAAAAATTGGGGTCGCCGGTTTCAGCCTGCTCAATGTAATGCTGTACAACTTCCCCGAGTATTTACCTGGGGGTGAACTTCTTGAAAACGAATTTTTACACTACTTCGGCTGGCTGAGCTTCCTGCTCTCGCTTCCTGTGGTTTTTTACAGTGCCAGCGATTATTATCTGTCTGCATTTAAAGGCTTAAAGCACAGAATGGTCAATATTGACGTTCCTATAACATTGGGCATCCTCACTTTGTTCGTCCAAAGTTCGTACGACATATTCACCGGCAGAGGTATTGGTTTTCTGGATTCACTTGTTGGATTAGTTTTTTTATTGCTTATCGGAAAATGGTATCAGGGAAAAACATACCAGGCCTTGTCATTCGAGCGTGACTATAAATCATATTTTCCGGTGGCCGTTACCAAACTGATCAACGGAAAGGAAGTCACCACTCCCCTGAAAAACGTGAAAAGCGGCGATCACATTATTATCCGTAATCAGGAACTTATTCCTGCCGATGCCGAACTGTTGAAAGGGCAGGCAAACATTGATTATTCTTTCGTGACCGGCGAATCAATTCCGGTACCCAAAAAGGAAGGTGAACTTATTTTTGCCGGAGGAAGGCAGGTTGGCAGTTCTATTGAAATGGAAGTTGTTCACGAAGTGGAGCAAAGCTACCTCACCCAGCTCTGGAATCAGGATGAAAAGAAGATCAGCGACCATGCCACTCTGAATACAACAATTAACAAAATCGGTGAATACTTTACGGTAATTATCCTTCTGATAGCTACAACAGCGGCAGTTTACTGGTTGTTTAAAAATCCTTCGCTGGCATTGTTTGCGTTCACTTCGGTGCTGATCATTGCCTGTCCGTGCGCTTTGGCCCTGACTATACCTTTTACCTTCGGAAGTACGATGCGCATGTTCGGCAGGAAAGGCTTCTACATTAAAAACACACAGGTGATCGAAGATCTTAACAGAATAGAAACCATTGTATTTGACAAAACGGGGACCTTAACCCAGGCCCGGTCTATGGCGGTAAAATTCATTGGTGATGACTTGAGCAGGGAGGAATTGATCATGATAAAATCGGTAACCGCCAATTCAAGCCATCCGTTAAGCGCAACAATCAAAGACAGTATTGAACTCACAGAGTCCGTTGAGGTTAAAAGCTTTCAGGAAATACCGGCCATGGGCATTACGGGTACTGTTGACGGGAACCAGATAAATATTGGCTCGAAAAAATTTGTGACGGGAAAAGAAGATGCAGATGTTGCCTCTACTAATGTTTATGTTTTTATCGGTGGTAAAGTTAAGGGGTTCTTTAGCATCGAAAATAAATACCGGGAGGGCTTAAAACATGTAATTGAACATTTACGTGAGGAAAACTATGAGTTATTTCTTTTATCAGGAGATAATGAATCTGAGAAAAAGAATTTGGTTCCTATCTTCGGTTCAGAAACCAAGTTGTTTTTTAATCAAAGTCCTACCGAAAAAATGGAGTTTATAAAAAATCTCAAAAAACAAGGGAAAAAAGTTTTAATGATCGGTGACGGACTGAATGATGCGGGCGCGTTGATACAGAGTGATGTGGGGTTAACCATCGCCGATGACATTTACAGCTTCTCACCTGCATGCGATGGCATTATTGAATCATCGAAATTTGGTATGATCGACCGTTTTATTAAGTACACCAAAGTTTCAATCCGGATTGTGAACATCAGTTTTCTCATCTCATTCCTATACAATGTAGTTGGCATTTATTTTGCCGTTCAGGGAACATTATCACCCCTCATTGCAGCCGTTTTGATGCC
>DGOT01000292.1:0-714 GCA_002389465.1 Bacteroidales bacterium UBA4459
TCGCTGGGGCGTTTGGCATTGTCATTTGCTATATTTCCCTTTTTATCAATGAGTACATAGCGGGGGATGAACCTTAAATTAAGACGTGCGGCGTAATCCATTTTCACATCGTAACTTGCCCGGTAATGTTCGCCTGTCAGGTTTAATTTATCCATGGCGGCTACCCAGGGGCCAGCCGTTTTATCCGATGAAAAATAGATAAATACAACATCCTTATTGTGAAAGGCTTCCTGTAGTTCTTGCGAATGAGGCATTTCCCGTTTGCACGGGCCGCACCAGCTCGCCCAGAAGTCAAGGTAGATTACCTTTCCGTGGTATTTGGCCAGCACACCATCAAAGGTAAGATTGACGTATTCCGGATCGTTCAGGTCGATAGCGTTTCTTTCAAGTTTTGGCTGTTCCGTTTTTGTCTGGGCAAAGGTTGTTAATCCGACAAACAAAACTGCGGCAGTTAGTATAAGTGTTTTTAAACTGATCTTCATATCTTTTTATGTTTATGAATTAGACGAATATTTATATTAAAACTTACAACTATACAATAACGATTTATTGTTGAAAAACGTATTGAATAATGTTAGCCCCCATTTTTAATGCTTCCAGCCTTTTTTCTTCCGAGTCATTATGCACTTCAGGCGACTCCCATCCGTCACCGAGGTCACACTCATAGTCGTAAAAACACACCAGCCTGTTTTCGTAGATGATGCCAAAACCCTG
>DGOT01000292.1:757-1393 GCA_002389465.1 Bacteroidales bacterium UBA4459
TAAAAGGTAATTCAACGAATTCCATGCCCGGAAAAACTTTGGTCATTTCTCTTCGGATATAGGGATCCAGCCCGTAATTGTCGGAAATATGCAGAAACCCGCCTGCGAGTAGGTAATTACGCAAGTTCTCGGCTTCGGCAGGGCTGAGGATAATGTTACCATGCCCTGTCAGGTGAACAAAGGGGTAATTGAAAATCTCCACACTTCCAATATCTACGGTAGCAATATCCGGATTAATATCGGTATCTATGTTTTTGTTACAGAATTGTACCAGGTTTGGCAACGAAGTGGGATTGGCATACCAGTCGCCGCCGCCCTTGTATTTAACGAGGGCGATTTGCACATCCTGTGCATTGACCTGAAACAGGAAGAACAGGATAATGATGAGTATGGACCAGAATTGTTTCATATAAGCTCGCAAAAATATAAAATGCATACATTCAAAAAACCGTATGTCTGTTATTTTCAAAGGTTAATTAAGTTAACTGTGTGGCAGGCAGCCACACCAGCTGTTTCGGTGCGTAAGCGCGAGGGGCCGAGCTGGACAGGAATGAACCCATGATCTAGTGCTTCGGTTATCTCTTCTTTGCTAAAATCGCCCTCAGGGCCTATCAGTACCAGTGTATCTGTGTCCGG
>DGOT01000292.1:1483-13393 GCA_002389465.1 Bacteroidales bacterium UBA4459
TTCAGAACAGGTAAATATGATTTTAACGATTGCTTCATAGCGGCAATAAGCACTCTGGTCAGCCGGTCGGGTTTTGTCATTTTTCGTTCCGAGTGGTCGCAAAGTAATGGGGTTATGACATCGATACCTATTTCGGTGCTTTTTTCCAGAAACCACTCGAACCTGCTTATGTTTTTTGTGGGAGCAATAGCTATTTGCAATAAGAAATCCCGCTCATCTTTGCCTGATGTTTTATCGCTTACTTCTACCTCACATTTCTTCGGGTCGGGGTTCGTTACGATGCACTCATAAAAAGTTCCCTTTCCATCGGTAAGATATACCGTATCACCTTTCCTGGCACGAAATACACGTACCAGATGATTTGAGTCGTCTTTGTTTAACGAATATATATGTCCGCCGATATCCGGCGCATAAAAGAGGTTCACTAATATTTCACAACTTTTTTTGCGAAGATATTATTATTTCCTGAAGCACGGATGATATATACACCCGGAGCCCACTTCTCAGTTGAAATCATGAGTGTCTTCTGATTGGCTGAAATATTCTGCCGGTAAACGGTTTTTGATGTGTAATCGGTAATGTACAACTCGTGTAGCACAGTGTTTTCCGGTAAAACAATAGTGAATGCACCTTTGGTTGGGTTCGGATAAACTGCCAGTTCGTCTTTTTCGGTTATGTTCTCTTCAAGACCTACTGTCTGGCTCACTATTATATTATCAAGAAACATCGGATTACCATAAAAGCTGTATGTTTCAAAGGCAAAACGCACATCCGGGCTTCCGGCATACTGGCTAATGTCGATATTGATACAGGAAGCTCCGTGATAGGGCCGATAACATCGTGGTAAATTGCTTTAGCGACTTTAGCCGGCTTGACACCCTGGCTGAATAATGAAAATACAGGGATGAGCAAGGTGACGGTTAAGATAAGCGTGTTCAATAAGATTAATTTTATGATAGACTGTTCATTAATAATTAAGTTATAGCTAAGACATAGTCGTCTAAGTCTTCACAATCTTACAAAACTAATTGTAAAAAAAAGATACACCTTAAACGAATGAGAAAAATTTGTTAAGTAAATGTTAAAAAATTGGTTATTTGATCATAACTTTTTTAACCACAACATCAGTTTGCTCATTGAATTTCACGAAATAGATACCTTTTGCCAGTTTCAGTCCATCACCGATAGTTATACTTCTTGTCTTTCCATCGATCGTCTTTTTGTAAAAAACTTTTCCCAGCGGGTTGACTATTTCAACACTGTTGAACGCATGTTCTTCAGTAAAGCTAATGGTAAAGTTTCCATCAGATGGATTCGGAAAAACCCTGATATCATCCTGAGTTTGTTTGCCATCAGTTAGACCTACGAATTGGGAGACAACTACATTATCAATGAATAACGGATTTCCCCAGTAGCAAAATGTTTCAAAAGCTATCTGTATGTTACCCATTCCTGCCCACTGGCTGATATCAATATCAGGACAGGAGGCTCCCCAGCCTGAAATACACCAGTCAGATTCGGTTTCGGGCCAGAACTCGCTGGCAGCCTCGTGTGTGGCGAAGTTACCACTTCCGTCTTCTCCACCTTCAAATATCCTTGTCCAGGTCTCTCCACAGTCGTCAGATAAATACACAATTAACGAGTCGGTTATTCCGCCGAATTTTTGCGCATAGGCGTACTCAAAACTTAAAACTGCCTCACTGAGCCCTGACAAATTGATGAGTGGGGAAACAAGTCGATCACGTTCGCCTTGTTCCAGATAGGTACTGAAGTCGAGGCCCATCGAGAGATCACCCGGTGCTGTACCTCCGGTTTCAAATAATTCCCATGTTTTATCATCGTCAGGATTTTCGATCGACCAGCGCGATCTGGTCGTGCTGTTTTCTTCAAAAGTTTCTATAAAATAAGACATGTATCCGCCGGCCATGATATAGTCTTCTTTTTCCAGTGAAGAAGAACCGAGTGTGTTCCATACCGTTAGTGTCACATCGTATGTTCCGGCAACATCAAATTCTACTTCCGGGTTTTGGCTGTTTTGGTCCGTTCCGTTTACAAAAGTAACGGTTGAGGGGTTAAACTCCCATTCCCAGGCATTGGGACTGTATATCGTGGAGTCAGTAAACACCACGGTTTCGCCCGTGCAGAAAAATTGTTTATCTGATGAAAAATGAACTTCAGGATACAGGCTGGCGCTTACCACTACGTAATCTTCTTTAATGATTGTGTCTGTTCCCACGTCATTTGAAATAATTAAACGGACGTCGAAGCTTCCTTCATTGGGATAGTTAATATCGGCAGGGTTTTGATCGTTTGATGTTTCAGGGTCGGCACCGTAAAATGTCCATTCCCAGCTGGTGGGAGCTCCCATTGATTCATCGGTAAAGTCAATACTCATGTTAAGCGGTATCAGGGTTTCGGAAGCAATAAAATCAGCTACCGGCTCCTGCTCGTAGTAGAAGGAAGCGATCCTGGTTCTCCAGCTCCATCCTCCGTTTGTATATTGTGTTGTATACCAAAAAGTTTTGTCGTCTGACGGATCAATGGCCATCATGGAATAATCACCCCAGCGATCTACCCCCGTTTGAGAATGAGAACCTTCGAAGATGCTGGTTTCGGGAAGGTCAAATTCACCAGTTCCCGAATTATCAACCGATTGACCGCTAAACCTGATCGATGGGTATGTGGATGTGCTGGACACGGAATATCCTGCCATAATCACTCCATAACCGTTCATGGCAACACTTCCCATCCATCTGCTGTCGCCATCATCGGGAGCAAAAGTGCCTTGCTGGTATAATTCCCATCCTTCACCGTAGTTTCTCATTTCATACCACCGTACGCCAGCCCGTCCACTGCCAATATTCACGGTGTGGTTTGTCATCATTACCTGATAATTGCCAAAATTGCGGTATTGCAACCGGTACATCAGGCGGTCAGCCAAATCGTCCAGTGTTGTTCCTGTTCCAGGTTGACGAATATTGAAGTTATTGTTGGAGTAGGAAGCAACAGGGATGGTTCCTGTCAGGCCAACGGTAGAATTTCCCGTATTGTCCCAGTCGACGTGTGCTTCAAGAAGTCGTAATGAGCTAGGCCCTAAGCTTAACAGGTAATTAGGCTCCCCTTCGGGTGGCAGCTCAGTGCCATCGATATCAGCAGGGAGCATGCTTCCGTAACCACCGCCTACATCAAATACTAACATATCAGCATCCGGGTCACCGTCAAGCATGGCATCTCTGTCTAAAATCGTAAGGCCTCCGCCATGCCATGATCCGCCATCGAAGAAGTTGGCGGCAATGTAGTAACCATCAGGCCATACACCTATTTTCGGATAGTCAGGGAACATGTCATATTCAAAAGCATAACGGTACCACTGGCCGGTTGGGTCATCGGTAACCGAAACGGCAACAAGCTCGTAAAAAGGCCCATTATTCGAACCATAGGGCAGTGAAAACTGGCTGGCAATCCATCTTCCGGCATGCTCGTCATACAGAACAATCGGATCCCCGTCATTGGTACTGCTCCACGGGCCCGGAAAACCACTCCATATTGTAATGTTGTTGGCGGGGCCATATATTTTGGTTCCGTTTTTATCATAAATGGCAAAGCCCAGGTTGATCATTTGAAAATAATAATCAGGGCTTACATCTCCTTCGGTATCGGGCGGAGCAATACTCCATATGTTATTTACACCTTCAAAGTTTTCAACAATAACCGGATCTTCCCGGCTTGACACGATATTTGTCTGTAAAACCGGATCAGGTCCGTCATGCGTAACCCTGGGGCCTGCAATTTTGTCAAAATCAAATTTGTTCGGAACTTCCCGGTTTGGTGTCGCGTCAAGAGGCATAGGTGTTATATCTCTTAATGCAGGTGAAATATCAAATTTCACGGCTTTTTTAACCGATCTGGGTGCATGCAATTGCGCATAAGTAAACGAAAAAACTAATATTAATGCTGTTGTCAGCAGAGTTCGAAATGTTATTTGCCTGGTTAAATTCATGAGATCTGAGATTAATTAATTACTATTTTTTGTGTATGCGAATTATTGTTTCCTGTAACCTGCACCATGTAAACCCCTTTCGGCAGTTTGTCCAGATGCTTCAATTCTACAGACTTGCTGTCAGGGTTGATTGTTTGTTCCAGCACGGTTCTCCCCATCTGATCCATAACACTCAATTTGTTAAATGTGTGTTCGTTCGGGAAAACAATATGTAACGATTCGTGTGCCGGATTAGGATATATGTGTATTTCATCATTTACAGCTAGTTCGTTTTCGCCCACAAACTGACTGATCACTACATTGTCGATAAACAAAGGATTGCCATAAAAACTGTATGTTTCAAAGGCTATTTGAATATTATGCTGGCCGGCCCATGGACTCAGGTCAATGTCGAAACAGGAAGCTCCCCAACCCCACATACACCAATCGGAGCCTGTTTGCGGCCAGAAATCGTCTGTCAATTCATGTGTAGCAAAAATTCCCGTTCCGTCTTCACCCATGGTAAATACCTTGGTCCAGTTTTCACCGCAATCATTAGATACATAAATGATTAGGGAGTCGGAAACATTCTCTTCAAACCGTCTTGCATAAGCATGATTGAATGTCAGGTAAGCTGAACTCATTCCATCAAGGTTAATGATAGGAGAGATGAGGCGGTCGCGTTGTTCCAGAGCATAATAATCACTAAAATTCACTCCTGCTGCCATGTTTCCGGGTGACGTACCTCCTACTTCAAATAATTCCCAGGTCTTATCGTTGTCGGGATTTTCAATTGTCCAGTAACGACTCGCCAGGTCTTCCTCAAAAGTTTCTTTAAAGAAAGGCTGATAACCACCAGCGAAAATCAAGTTATCTTTTGTTATAGAAGAAGGGCCGTTCAGGTTCGATGCAGTAAGTGTAACCGAATAGCTGGCAACTTCGTTAAAAACAACTTCCGGATTTTGGCTGTTCTGGTCTGTACCGTTAATGTAAGTAACACCAGGCGGGTCGAACTGCCATTCCCAACTGATAGGGCTGTATTCGGTTAAATCTGTGAATACAACTGATCCGCCTGTACATATAAAGTCTCTGTCGATTTTAAAATCGACAAGTGGTAAAACAGTAGAACTTACTTCGATGTAATCAACTTTGACTAGTGTGTCTGAACCCAACTCGTTTGATGCGATTAATTGCACCGGATAAATACCCTCGTTGGGATATACAACACCTTCAGGATTTTGCTGGTTTGACGAGTTTGTTTCAGCTCCTTCAAATGTCCATGTCCAGCCCGTAGGTAAACCAATGGTAAGATCGGCAAAGTTCACTGTTCCTCCTACAGGAATTAAGGGCTCATCTGCTATAAAATCAACTGCGGGTATCTGGGAAAAGCTAAATGAAGCAATTTGTGTTGCCCAATCCCAGCCGCCGTTTGTAAATTCCGTAGTAAACCAGAATGATTGCTGGTCGGATGGGTCAACCGACATCATGGAATAGTCGCCCCACCTGTTAACGCCCGTTTGCGAATTGACGCCCTCATAAATACTGGTTTCAGGAATGTCAAGTATGCCTGTGCCTGAGTTAGCGGCTGACTGGCCTGCAAAACGAATGGAGGGATATGTGTCAGGGCCGGAAACAGAATAGCCGACAGCAATATCTCCATACTGGTTCATAGCAACGCTTCCCATCCATCTGCTGTTTCCATCATCAAGAGCATACGTGCCCTGCTGATAAATTTCCCAATCGTTGTCGTACTTCCTAAGCTCGTACCACCTGACACCGGCACGTCCGCTTCCTGCATTCACTGTATGGTTTGTCAACATCACCTCGTAATCGGAAAAATTACGGTATTGCAGTCTGTTCATCAGTCTGCCAGCCAGGGTTGCCAGTTTTTGGTCTGTTCCCGGTTGACGAACATTTATATTGTTAGAGGAGAATGATTGAGTTGATAATGTCCTGACAAGCTGAATTGTTGAATTCTCCGTAGCCTCCCAATCAATCTGCGTTTCCCATATTCTGAGTTTGTTGCTTCCCATGTTTACAAAGTAACAGGGAGCACCTTCTGGAGGCATCATCTGCCCATCGGCGTCGGCTGGCAGCAAACTACCATAAGATGCACCTAAGTCGAAAAATACCATGGTTGCATCAGGCTCTCCTGCCAGCATAGCTTCACGGTCGAGGGCAACTACTCCGGCACCTCTCCATGATGAATTACTGGTCAGGTCAAATTGGTTGATAGTAAAATAATACCCATCGCTCCAAATGCCGAATTTTGGATAGTCGGGCATGTATTCAAACTCGAAAGCATAACGATACCATTCTCCTGTTGGGTCGCCTGTTGCCGAAACAGCCACTAATTCATAATGCGGGCCGTTTGGCCTGTTAGGAAGTGAGAACTGGGAAACAATCCAGCGGTCAGCATATTCATCATATAATATGATCGGATCACCGTCATTTGTGCCTGTCCACGGGCCTTCAAAACCATCCCATAAGGTGATGTTATGAGCCGGCCCATACAACAAGTTTCCTTCTTTATCCCAAATGGCAAAGCCAAGGTTGATCATCTGCATGTAATGGTTCAGACTGACATCACCGTCCGTATCGGGAGGGGCAACGCTGTATGTGTTATGAACTCCGTTAAAATTTTGATTTAGTTGAATTTCAAATCTGTTTCCGCCCGAGGAGGATTGCAAGACAGGGTCAGCCATTATTGCTCCTGATTCCTGTAATAGAAGTTTGTCAATATCAAATTTATTGGGAACCTCGCGGTTTTCAAATGCACTTTTTATGGAGCCAACAGGTACCGGATCAATATCTCTGAGTGGTTTGGAGATATCATGAAAAACGGCTTTTGATACTCTGACAGGGTTCCGTGTCTGAGCAGTTGAATTTAGTATCGAGAATGATAATACTACGATTAAAATGAATAGTTTTTTCATAAGGTATTTTACGTGTTATATATATATTCTAAGGACAACAAAAATAATATAATTATAGTGACTGCGATTTTATGACATCATCAGCTTTGTTTTTGGTGCATGTTGGTTGGAGAAATAACGAATCACTTTTTTTCTTTTTTTGCCCGGATCATCATTTCCAGCATGTCCCACATCTCTTTGGGAATCTGCTCAAGCATGTTAAATTCGCCGGCTCCCTGCAACCATTCGCCACCGTCAATAGTTACTACTTCTCCGTTAATGTATGCCGAATAATCTGACAATAAATAAGCCGCGAGGTTAGCCAATTCCTGATGTTCACCAACACGGCGCAAAGGAACCTTTTTTGTTACATCGAATTTTTCTTTGAGCTCACCGGGGAGTAACCGATCCCATGCCCCTTTGGTAGGGAATGGTCCGGGGGCAACAGCATTAAGTCGTATTCCGTATTTTGCCCATTCTACTGCCAGCGATCTTGTCATGGCCAGTACGCCTGCTTTAGCTGCTGCCGAAGGGACAACATAACCACTTCCGGTCCATGCGTAAGTAGTAACGATATTTAAAATAGTAGCCTTTTCCTTTTTCGAGCTGATCCAGTGCTTGCCAAAAGCCAGTGTACAGTTTTTACTTCCTTTTAATACAATATCAATAATGGTATCAAAAGCGTTTGAAGACAACCTTTCAGTCGGGCTTATAAAATTTCCGGCAGCGTTGTTCAATAAACAATCAACTTTTCCGAATTTGTCCAATGTTTTTGCCAGCATTAGCTCCACTTCCTCATAATTCCGTACATCGCAGGCTACCGGAAGTATTTCTCCGCCGGTTGTTTCTTTAAGTTCCTTGCTGGTTTTCTCCAGCTTTTCAAGGTTACGGGAAGTGATGATAACTTTAGCTCCCAGTGCCAGGAAGTATTCCGACATTGATTTGCCCAGGCCGGAACCACCTCCGGTCACTACTATTACTTTATCCTGAAGCTCTTTGTTTTTGAACATGGGTTCTGAAAATGTCATTATCATATGAATTAAGTTCGTAGTTATGAGAGGTCAAAAATAGCTTAATAATTGTCAGGCTTAAATATTTGCAAAGAAACTTTTTTACATCTTGTCTCAGATTAGATTGCTCTGAATAAAAAAAAGCCCCACAATTATTGCAGGGCTGAAAAATCGTTATTTAAAAGTTACGGTCTGACAATCTTTATATCTTTTACTTCTTCTACTTTAATGGTTCCACCATCATTACCCCAGGCATTTAATACATAATTAATCACCTGAACGGCTTCTTCATATGTGTTAACCTGAAATGGCATTGGAATGTTGTACTTAGCACCGTTAACAGTTATTTCTTCATTTGATCCATTGAGCACCTGTTTCACAGCTCTTTTCTTGTCGGCCAGCAAATAATCGGATCCTTTTAGCGGAGGAAATGCGTTGGGCACGCCTAATCCGGTCAACTGGTGACAGGCAACACATTTTTCTTTGTAGATTTTCGCACCTTCGGGGAATTTGGCATCTGCCGGATCATCGTCAGGTATGTACATGGCAATGCTCTTATCACCGGATGCCTGTACCTGATGCAGGTAACCGTATGATGTTCCTGTAATTACGACAAAGCTCAAAGCTAAAATAAATGATAGTTTTTTCATGGTTAACTATTTTTTTGTTGTGTAAATTTAATTCATTTTATGCGTTGCCGGCATCGAATCTTCCGGCATGATCCCATGCTGGTGCATCATCTTCTCATGAGGCTTCAACATTTTTTCACCCGGACTAATGTAAGAAATGCCCAACGAAAGCCCCCTTAGAATAAACAAGATGCCAAGAACGATGATAAATACCGATATGACTCCTTTAAATCTTTTTCTGATACCGGTTCCTATCAGGTTACCTACTATCGGGATAGTAGCCATAATCGGTATTGTTCCGAGGCCAAAGATAATCATATAAAAAGCACCATACCTAATATCATTGGTGTTTATGGCTCCCGCAATGGCAACATAAACAAGTCCGCAAGGAAGAAACCCGTTGAGAAAACCAATAGTCCACAAAGATGAAAAAGAAGAAATCTTAAAGAGTTTGCGGAATCTTCCGATCAGTTTACCGGCATATTTGTAAAAGAATTTATCGATTTTGTCGGTACCTTTAAAAAGCACAGGAAAGATGACTGATAAAATTAGTACTACACCAAGGCCAATAGAGGCCCACTTCTGAAGTCCTGCCATTTCGATGCCCTGTCCTAATAATCCAAAAACAACACCTAAAATAGCATAGCTAAGAATTCTTCCTCCATTGTAAACCAGACTACCAAAAAATTTATGGAACCATGGTTTGTTGCCCAAAGGCAAAGCTACAGCAATCGGACCGCACATGCCAATACAATGAAGGCTCCCGATCAAGCCGGTCATGAAGGCTGCTATGTAGAGGTTCGTCATGTTCTACTCAATGAAAAATTTGTCCTCAATATAGAACCCGTTACCGTTTTCATACCAGCGAATCTTGTAAATATATATTCCTCTTTTAAAGTCGCCGTGCGGAAAGTATATTCTGCCTGTAGAATCCGGTTCTATTTTACTAGTGATATCCAATTGTTGATCGGAAGGGCGAAAAAACACGATCGATCCGGAATCAGGATTTATTTCCGGGATGGTCAGAATGATCAGTTCGTCCGTTTGTGTGATTCCAAACCGCTCTTTGAGCGGAATAGCTCTTTTAATATCATCAATCCGCGCCTGGTATTTCAGGCCTTTCGGATAATAATCTTTCTCAACCAGATTAATGCTGTTTTGTGTGCTCAGATATACCAAAGCAAAAATAAAACTCATAAATAAAATGATCGCGATCAGCAACTTTGTTCCCCAGTTCCATTTTATATTATGAGACATTCTTCTGATTTTTAATTGCTGACAATTTATTATTTATCTAGAGCATTCGGCCCAACAAAAGTACTTTTATATTCCTCAACTTTCTTGCCGTATTTATATAATCCGATAATAATGGGTGTATTTGATTTTGTTACCTGTTTTTTATCCATAACTACAAGGAATGAACCTTTGGTAACTTTACCTTTGTCGACCATTGGTCTGTCACCCAGATATTTGATGTGCCCGGCATGAGACTCCAGCTTAAATTCAACATCGATAGGTTTTCTGATCTTATTCACGATGTTAAAATTGTAGATGTTACTGATACTGTCGTTACCATATTCCTGGTATAACGAACCTCTTGCATGCAGGATCGTTGCTTCAAACTCGCCACGCATTACGAACAGGCCTGCCACAAAAAAGATCATTAAAGTAAGCACAACAGAATAGGCAATCGATCTTGCGTTAAATACGGAATGATGTCCTGTCTCGACACCTTCTTCAGAATCGTATCTTATCAACCCTTTTGGTTTTTTAACACGTTCCATTGTGGCATTACAAGCATCAATACAGGCTGTACAGTTGATACATTCCAGTTGTGTGCCGTTGCGGATATCAATACCGGTTGGACAAACGGCAACGCATTGTTTACAATCAACACAATCACCATCCACTTTATTCAGCGGGCCACGGGGTTCACCACGGATGTAATCGTAAGCTACAATAATGGTTTTTTTATCTATCAGAACCCCTTGCAATCTACCATAAGGGCAAGCGATGGTACACACCTGTTCGCGGAAAAAAGCAAAAATAAAATAATAGATTCCTGAAAAAATCATTAATCCGATCAGTCCGCTTAAATGTTCCTGAGGGACTTCAGAAGCATACTGAAGTAATTGATCCATACTGATGATATAGGACAGAAATACGGCTGCAGTAATGAAGGCCATTAGATAAAAAACTATGTGCTTCAAGCTTTTGCGCCATATTTTGTTAAAATTCCACGGTCCCTGGTCAAGCCTTCGCTGCGCAGCTGCATCGCCTTCAATCAGGTATTCAATACGCCGGAAAACAAACTCCATAAAAATGGTTTGCGGGCATACCCATCCGCAAAAAACCCTTCCGAAGATGACTGTAAACAAAACAACGAACACCAGGGAAGTAATGAACACTAACAGAATCAAATGAAAATCCTGCGGCCAAAATATCACTCCGAAAATAATGAATTTCCGCTCCAGGATATTAAACAGGAACAGAGGATCGCCTTTGTATTTGATGAACGGAGTAATGTATAATAGTGCCAGTAAAATAATGGCTACAATCTTTCGCCGATTAAATAACCTTCCCTTAGGTTTTTTGGCATAGATCCATTTTCTATTTCCTTTACTGTCAACAGTCGTGAGGCTGTCCCTGAAGTAAGAAGTTTCTTTTGTTGTCTTTTTATCATCCATCCTGATCGCGATTTATGGATTAATAAACGTATTAACTAATTATGTTTATAAAAGTTCAGAAGCCGGATAAACACCGGCTTCTGACGAAATACATTTAATCATGTATGTTAGTATTCTTCGCCCTGAGGCTCTTTTGGATTAGCAGGTGTTGTTCCATGCAATTTAACCAAAATATAACTCACAACTTCCAGCCTTTTTTGAGGCGAAAGCTGGTCTTTATACGGAATCATACCTTTTTCAATAACACCTTTTTCAACAATCCTATAGAGGTCTTCAACGGTGTTTCCGTGTATCCAGTAATTATCCGTCATGTTGGGGCCAACAATCCCGCCGCCATCAGCAAGGTGACAGGCGGCGCAAACTTTAGTCCATGTCTCTTTACCGCTTGTTAAAGAAGCATCATCTTCCAATAAAATTACTTCAAAGGCCACGGCTTCCTGTTGAGGCTGTTCTTGTTGAGCCGTCACCATAGCGTTTTCATATTCCTTATTCTGAACCAAATCGTCAGCGTGGAAAACAAACAGTCTGATGAGGTATATAATTGCGAAAACGATAGCGATATAAAAGAGCCATTTCCACCAGGGCGGCAGATCGTTGTCAAGCTCCCTGATTCCATCATAATCATGGTCTTTAATAAGCCTGTCGTTGGTCAGTGTATCATATTCATAATCTTCATTATGAGGCTGATTA
>DGOT01000010.1:0-4205 GCA_002389465.1 Bacteroidales bacterium UBA4459
CTTCTGTATTGCTTCAGTCCTTCGGGCCGCGTATTTTCCAGACGGACTTCTTCACCTGTCCGGCACCAGTGTACAAATTGTTGCTGTAGTTTATATGTTTCCTTGCTGTATAACATCTGAAGTCCAGTTTTTTTGGCAAATAGATTTGAGCCTGCCCATTTCCGTTTTTAATTCTTCCATCTCCGGAAAATTAAAGTCGCGTTCGAGCAGTACAGGTACAGGTCCCATTTTTTCAATAGTGTAGTCAAACAGGTCGAACACTGGGTCGATAATAGCTTCACTGTGTGTGTCGATGATCAGGTCAGGCTGTATTTTGTAATGGCCCGCCATGTGGATGTAAGCAACCCTTTCCAGCGGCATGCTGTCGATAAACTCCTGTGCATCATACTGATGATTAAATGCATTCACATACACATTATTTACATCCAGCAATAAGTTACAGCCTGATTCCTCAACAATGGAGCTGATGAATTGCTGTTCCGTCATTTCGGCAGCTACAGAAGTGTAATAAGAAGCATTTTCGAGTGTCAGCGGCCTCTCCAGAAAATCCTGCACTTCTTTGATCCGTTGTACCACGTGCTTCACAGCATCCTCGCGGAATGGTATCGGCAGCAGGTCGTACAAATGGGCATTGTCCATTTTAGCAAAAGTCAGATGATCAGAGTATATCTCCACATGAAAGTCTTTGACGAGTTGCTTCACCTTTTTCAGGAATTCCCAGTCGGGTTTTTCCGGGCTTCCGATAGACAGAGAGAGGCCATGCAGGATAAGCGGGTATTTATCGGTTACTTTTTTAAATACATCCCCCCAGTAACCGCCCATATCTATCCAGTTTTCGGGGGCCACCTCGATAAAATCGGGATGAATGCCGCCCTCTTCCAGAAAGTTTCCGGCAATTTCCCTGCGAAATCCAAGACCTATGTTTATATCTTCTTTCACTATCTGTTTTTTTAACAAGGACACCCGAACCGAGGTTCAGGCATCCTCATGGGAAGTTATATATAGTTTAAAAGGCTAGTTCGATGACTCACCACATTTTCCTTCGCCACATTTTGCTTCGGCGGCTTTGTCTTTCTTAGCTTCCTTAGTGTCAACAGCCTTTGCTTCTGTAGCTTTTACATCGCCGCTGTCTTTACTTACTTTAGCACTTTTGCTNNCATTTTCCTTCACCGCATTTTGCTTCGGTCGATTTATCCTTGGCTTCTTTCTGTTTGGCATCGGCAGGTTTTGTTTTGGCAGCATCTTCTCCGCACTTCAGCTCAAATACATTGTCCATTGACGAGGTAATATTCAGGTCGATAATTTCGCTTCTCAGTTCGGCACCGTTACCTAATACTTTAGAAGTAGCTGGCCTGGCGTCGGCATTTGAAGTTAACGTTAATAAAGCACCTGTTAAGATTGTTCCAGTGAGTATACTGGCTTTTTTAATTTTCTTTTCCATGATTTTAAGATTTAATAATTTTTAATTTTTGAATGTGTTTGATGATATAGTCGGAAAAGAATTTAATTACTTACAAACTAAGGCAACTTTTTATTTTTTCGGAAGTACGGGGAAGAGAGATTGCGGGTATGCGCCCCGGTGTACAAGGGTTATTGCGCTGATTTTTCGATGGCTGTTTTCAGCTTATCTTTTTGTTCGTTAGTCAGTGAAACGGATTGATTAGCGGGATTTTTTACCTTTTTCAGCTGTGCACTGATATATTTTGACTGTTCGGCAAAACGGCGGCAATATTTGCATCCGGCAAGATGCATCGAAAGCTGCATTTTTTTAACCGGGCTTATCGTTCCGTATTCACTCCGTGTAATTAAATAAGTGGCCGTGTCACAACTCAGCATGACCTTATCCATCCCTTTCATTAATGTTTTTTTCATCTTACTATGATAACCACTTATTTTCAATGCATGTACGTAACTGTAACCTTGCCCGGTGCATGATCACCCATAAGTTGGACGATGTGCATCCTATTTCCTTACAAACATCATCGCTTTGCATTTCTTCCATAACTTTCAGGATAAAAACCGACTTCCATTTGTCGGGTAGGAGCGACAAACACAACTGCATGATTTTCTGAAATTCATCCTGACGCATGGGGTCTTCGGTTTTTCCACGCCAGTTTTTAGGTGCCCGTTCCTGCAGCCAATGGTCTTCGTGTGTGCCTTCTTTATGAAAAGGCGAAACAAAACGGGAAGCAGGGATTTCCTTTTTTGTGCTCATTTTACGGTAATAGTCGATTATTTTCCTGCGAAGGATGGATGTCATCCATGTTAACTGCGAACTTTCCCCCCGGAACGAATCCAATCCTTTCAGTGCCGACAAAAAGGTGTCCTGGACCAAATCTTCGGCAATCTCCTTCGACTGCACGCGTGCGTATGCGTACATATATAAAAAGTCACCGTACTCGTCCGCCCACAGGGCCGGTTGCACCACCGCCCTTTTTGTGCCCTTATGTAAATTAGCATTTCCCATTTCAGAAAGTAAAAATAACAAAATAAAAATCACACTTTCTAAGAANNTTTTTTGAATATCGAACACTGATTAACGATTTTAGAATTTTGTAGCTCATTTACATCTCAGATCATTATTCGTTAATCGATATTCTTTATTCTTTATTCTTTTTTTACTTAACAAATATAGGCAAAGCCCCAAGAACTTGACCACCTGAAAAGCAGGTGGTTTTCTAGTTGAAATAAAGAAATGCCTATTTTAGCCTGAGTTAAATGCATCGTTACCAGAACTTAAAACAACACGAATGCAAAAACAATTAATCACTGATAAAGGAACTGTCCATTATACACTTCAGGGAGAAGGGCCTGCCCTTGTTTTTCTACACGGCTTCCTGGAAGATCACACTATGTGGGATGACTTCTCTGCATCGTTATCGTCAGATTACAGCACCGTTTGTATCGATCTGCCAGGTTTTGGCAAAAGCGATGTGTTTTCCGAAAATCACCACATGCACTTCATGGCGGAAAAAGTGAACGAAGTGCTCCGGCAGGAGGACATAAGCAAATGCCTGCTTACCGGCCACTCCATGGGGGGCTATGTGTCGTTGGCATTCGCCCGAAATCACCCGGAAAAACTAAGCGGGCTGGTTTTGTTTCATTCGCAGGCTGCCGCAGACACATCCGAAGGAAAAGAGAACCGCGACCGTACCATCAACATAGTGAACAGCAACCATGGAGGTTTTATTTCGTCCTTCATTCCCTCGCTGTTTGCCGAAGAGAATGTACCGCGATTTTCAGAAGAAATCGACCGGTTGAAACAAATTGCTTTATCTACTTCTGCCGAAGGTATTACGGCGGCGCTGAGGGGAATGCGCGACAGGGAAGATCACCGGGAAACTTTGAAAAAACTGGATGTTCCGGTATCTTTTATCATCGGCAAAAAAGATGCACGTATTTCGACAGATGTCATTTTACCGCAGCTACAGCTACCGAAAAACTGTGAAGCACTGATTATGAATGATGTGGGGCATATGGGGTTTATAGAAGCCCGGGGAACAACGTATCTGGCGTTGGAGCATTTTGCGGAACGTGCTTTTTTATAGGCTGCTGATCCGGTCGAGCATGGTCCCGATTAACTTTCCCATGCTGACCTTATAATCAGGACTGAACTTTCCGCTGATCCGGTTGGCAATGATATCGCAAACCGTCATGGCCTGATGGCCCAGCATGGCCGACAAAGCATACAGAGCCGAAGTTTCCATTTCGAAATTTGTAACCCGGAAGCCGTTGAACTGAAATTTTCCCGCCCGGTCAATAATGGTATTGTCGGTTACACTCAGCCGTACTTCACGGCCCTGAGGCGCATAAAATCCGGGAGCGGTAAGGGTAATCCCCCTGAGTAATCCTTTGCCCAGTTTTTCGATCAGAGCAGAAGAGCCTTTTACGGCGTAAGGTTTCGGAAGGTCGCGGTCCCAGTTCAGTTGGTTGATAAAACTGGAAGTCATTTCACGCTCGATGACCATCGGACCCTGTTCATAAAAATAGGCCAGTCCGTCCAGCCCCAGCCCGTATTCCGAAACAAGGAATCCGTTCACCACCGGAATATCAGCCTGTAAGGCGCCGGAGGTACCGATTCTTATCAAATTCAGGGATGTAAGCTCTTCTTTCTGCTGCCTGGTTTCAAAATCAACATTAAAAAGCGTATCCAGTTCCGTCAGCACAATTTCGATGTTATCTGTACCCATTCCCGTAGAAAGCAC